>JBDSAQ010000224.1:0-6260 GCA_039922095.1 Ginsengibacter sp.
AAATGGTCTGCTGATAAATGAATATTACCTACACTTCCAAAACGACCTAAAGGATCTGATTTAAATGTTTTTAGTTTAATTGCGATTGTTGGCCCAACAGCTGCCTGCAATTTTTTATCAGTATAAAAACCATCTGCTAATATTCCAACCCTCATCACATGTACTAATGATTTAGGCGTAACGTATGCGGCTAACTGCACTCCACCAACGTACAAATCTGGTCTTGATTTAAAATTTGTGGTGAGGCCGTTATGAAGTCTCAATTGCAGTAAGACAGAGCCGGTATCCGTAAATTCAGTATCCTCAATTTTTGGGGATTGTGCCATTGTGTTATGGCTGTTGAATACCAACAGGAGGAGGATTATAAAAGAATACTTTTCCATTGGAGGATAATTACGTAAATATTTCAGTTTACTAATTGCCAATCAGAAGATTGAATTCTACACAAAATAAAAGTTTACTTTCTTAAATACAACTGTTGAAAGAATATTTTGTTTTGCAGGTTCCTCTCATAGAAAGGTAAATTATAAGCAGCATAATAAAAGTTAGCTAAGATGCAATCACCAAATAATAATTCTTCTTACCCCTTTGTATGAGCAAATATTTTTCATTCAACAATAACTTGCTGGCAACAAAAAAATCTGCGCTATCAACTTTTTCTTTGTTGAGATTAACCCCGCCATTCTGTATCATTTTTCTCGCCTCCCCCTTACTTGAAAATATTTTAGTATCTGTTAATAAGGTTACTATGTCTACACCGGTTGCAAGGGCTGATGAGCTATAAGTTACTGCAGGCACACCTTCCATAACCTGTAATAACTGCTCTTCATTTAATTGTTTTAAAACAGCTGATGTATCATTACTGAACAATATCCCGGAAGCCTGGCGGGCAAATTCATAATCTTCCCTGCTATGTACAAAACAGGTTAATTCTTCGGCAAGTTTTTTCTGTAATATCCTGTTATGCTCATTTCCTGTATGCTGATTAATCAAAGCATCTATTTCTTCTTTACTTAAAAGAGTGAACGTTTTTAAATATTTTTCCGCATCATTATCAGCGGTGTTTAACCAAAACTGGTAAAACTGGTAGGGTGAGGTTTTTTTTGCATCTAACCAAACATTCCCTTTCTCTGTTTTCCCAAATTTTCCCCCATCAGCTTTTGTCATAAGGGGGCAGGTAAAGGCAAATGCTTCGCCGCCGGTTTTTCTGCGTATCAATTCTGTGCCGGTTACTATATTGCCCCATTGGTCGCTGCCTCCCATTTGCAAGCTGCAGTTTTTATTTTTAAACAGCCAGTAAAAATCATACCCCTGAACCAGTTGATAGGTAAATTCAGTAAAACTCATTCCACTCTCAGATTCAAATCTTTTTTTTACACTATCCTTCGCCATCATATAATTTATAGAGATGTGTTTGCCTGCATCCCTGATAAATTCTAAAAAAGAAATACCCTTAAACCAGTCATAATTATTTACTATTTCCGCAGCATTAGCTTTAATGGAATCAAAATCAAGGAATTTTTCCAACTGTTTTTTTATGCCGGCAAGATTTTTTTGTAGAACATCTTCACTCAACAGATTTCTTTCTTCACTTTTTCCTGATGGGTCACCAACCATGCCGGTAGCCCCCCCAACAAGGGCTATTGGCTTGTGCCCATATTTTTGTAAATGGACAAGCAACATAACAGGTACAAGACTGCCAATATGTAAGCTGTCAGAAGTAGGATCAAAACCTATATAACCCGTAGTTACATTTTTAATCAGTAGTTCTTCTGTGCCGGGAATTATATCCTGTATTAACCCCCGCCATCTTAATTCTTCAATTAAATTTTTCATTATTTGTACAAAAATTCTTTAAGCTATATTGTGATGATTAGTTTATTGTAAAAGCCCGCTAAGATTCTGTTGGCATAAGGCAGCCTTTTATACATTGATTTAGTCTTTATCATTTAACCTTCATATACAGGCCGTTTACCAGAATTCTTAATAGCTTAACTTTGAAGGCTTTCGCAATTTGCACAAAGCTTTATTAACAATATAACTTTAAAGCAGTGCGTTTATATTATGATTCCATTAGTTAATTACTGACTTAAACAAAATATGAAAGTAATTCATCTTCCTCTTATTATATGTTTATGCCTATTTACTTTTAGAGGGGTTAGCCAGTTCAGGAAATATTCCAATGAATTTTTAAATATCGGTGCCGGTGCAAGAGGCCTTGCTATGGGTGGTTCACAGGTGGCATCAGTTAAAGATGGCACTGCAGGTTATTGGAACCCGGCTGGGTTAACTGGTGTGCAGGATCACCCGTCAATAAACTTTATGCATGCCAGTTATTTTTCAAATATTGCTAAATATGATTATGCAAGCGTAGCAATACCCGTAAACGATAATAAAAGAACCCTTGGCCTTTCAATTTTACGTTTTGCTGTTGATGATATACCAAATACCCTTTTTCTGGTTGAGCCTGACGGAAGTATAAATTATGGTAATATCGAAACTTTTTCTTCTGCAGATTATGCCTTTCTTTTCTCATTTGCACAAAAAATAAAAGATGAGGAAAATAAAAAAATAAGTTTTGGATTTAACGCAAAAATTATTCACCGTAAAGTAGGAAAGTTTGCTACTGCCTGGGGATTTGGGATTGACGCCGGAATTAGAATGGAACGTGAAAAATGGAGTGTTGGCATAGTTGCAAAAGATCTTACTACAACTTTCAATGTGTGGTCGTTCACATTTACAGAAAGAGAAAAGGAAAAATTATATCTTACTAAAAATGAAATTCCTATAAAGTCAACAGAACTGACTTCGCCAAGGATTTCGGCAGGTGGCGCTTATAACTTTAAATTGGGTAAAACTATAAATCTTTTAGCCGAAGCCAACCTGGATTTTACTTTTGACGGAAGAAGAAATACAGTTATAAGTGGTGACCCTGTTAGCATTGACCCACACCTTGGGCTCGAAGCATCTATAAATGAAGTATTTTTTGTGCGTGCAGGTATTTATAACTTTCAAAAAGCTTTGGCAGATGGGGATACTACCAATCAAAAAAAAGTATGGATATATCAGCCAAGTCTTGGTGCTGGTTTCAAAATAAAGAATGTTAGTATAGACTATGCATTCTCTAATCTTGCAAACCAGTCGAATCCTTTATACACACATATATTTTCTATAAAATTTGATTTAATAAAAAGAGAAAATAATTAAGCAGTTAAGTTGCCAATATGAAAAAAATATTCCTGGTGTTTTTTGTCTTTTTATCGTTTGTTGCTTTTTCGCAGACTTATAATAATAGCTGGATTGATTATAATAAAACCTATTATAAATTTAAAGTAGGTTCTGACGGGCTATACAGAATTTCCCAGGCAAGTTTAAATACTATTAGTTTAGGCAATACGGCTGCAGAGCAATTTCAACTTTGGAGAAATGGTGAACAGGTTAGGATATATACTTCTTCGGCAACCGGCCCTTTGGCTTCTTCCGGTTATATTGAGTTTTGGGGAGCGATGAATGATGGGACAAAGGATACAAAATTATACCGTAATCCTGATTACCAGTTATCAGATCATTGGAGTTTAGAAACAGATACCGCTGCTTATTTTTTAACAGTTAATCCATCTTCTGCAAACCTTCGCTATACTACCGCCACTAATAATATTGCGGGTAATACTTTACCTGCGGAGGCGTATTTTATGAACAAGGCAGCAACCTATTTTAAAAATATTATTAACCCCGGGTACGCTATTTCTGTTGGTGGACTTTATGTTTATTCTTCTTCTTACGATATTGGAGAAGGTTACTCAAGCAGGGAGATATACGCATCTCCGGGAGATAGTTTATCTGTAAAATTTGACAACCTTAATTTATATGCCGCCGGCCCTTCTGCATCTTTAAAAATTGCCGCATCAGGTAATGCGCCCAATAGCCGTAACATAAGAATTAAGTTTTTTAATACTGCTATTATTGATCAATCCATGCCTTCATTTTCATACTTAAAAAAGCAGGTTGATAATATCCCCATCTCAAATTTTTTGAGCCCTGACTTTTTGCAGGTGCAAGTTCAAAATGTGTCAACTGTAACTACAGACAGGATGGTAGTATCTTTTATCGAAGTAAAATATCCCAGCAAATTCAATTTTAATAATAAAACGAATTTTTATTTTGAATTACCTGCATCTGCTGCGGGTAACTACCTGGTAATTGATAATTTTAATTACGGCACTGCTGCACCTGTTTTGCTCGACATTAATTCCGGCAAACGTTATACTGCAGATATACTAACCGCCGGGAAAGTAAAAATAGTTTTGCCTCCTTCATCTGATGTAATAAGAAAATTTGTTTTAGTAAATGAAGAAGCTTCCAATATAAACCCGGTTAATAATTTTACACAAATAAATTTTGTGAATTATGCCAACACCGCTAACCAGGCCAATTATATTATTATAAGCAATGCTGCTTTATTTAATAACGGCACAGGTGTTAATTATGTAGATCAATACAGAGCCTACCGGACTTCAGCGGCAGGTGGCAGCTTTAATGCTAAAATATTTGATATTAATCAGCTAACTGATCAGTTTGCTTTTGGTATAAAAAAACATCCCTTTGCTATAAAAGATTTTGTACAATATGCTAAAAGCAATTTTGCTGATATACCCCGTTTCATATTTCTTATAGGCAAAGGGGTTAGTTATAATCACTATACTCCAAATGAAAGTAATGCTTTAGCGGAAAAATTAAATCTTGTACCCACTTATGGCTTTCCTGCATCAGATATACTGTTATCCTCCAATTATGGTAGCATAGTTCCTGAAATACCTGTTGGCAGGCTTTCAGTAGTGAATGGAAATGAGATAGGAAATTATCTTAAAAAGATGAATCAATATGAAGGAGCACAGGCTTCAACTTCTCAAACAGTTGCTGACAAAGCCTGGATGAAAAATGTTGTACATGTTATAGGGGGAAAAGATAGTTCAGAAAACTTTCTGTTTAACTTTTATATGAATGGATATAAAAACATTATTCAGGATACTTTTTACGGCGCTAAAGTAGAAACTTTTTCAAAATCATCAGCTGCTGTTGTTCAATTAATATCGGGTAAAAGAATAGAAGAATTATTTAACGAGGGTATTAGTTTACTGGGTTACTTTGGCCACTCTTCTGCCAATACACTGGAGTTTAATTTAAACACCCCGGAAACATATCAGAACCAGGGGAAATATCCATTTTTTAATGTAAGCGGCTGTACTGCGGGTGATAATTATACCTATGATGATAATAGGTTAGCAGGAAATGGGTCTCTGTCTGAAAAATATATTTTAGCAGATCAGCGTGGCAGTATTGGATTTTTGGCCAGCAGCCATCTTGGAATACCGCCAATTCTTGATAATTATAATAGAGAATTGTATAGAAATATTGGTGTTACCAACTATGATAACGGAGTTGGTGTTAGTATAATGAATACGATAAAAAACTCCGGTGGTGCTTCATTTAGTCTTGATTATTTTACCCGTGCCAACCTCGAAGAAATTAATTTACATGGCGATCCTGCCTTAAAAATAAATCCTCATTCAAAGCCTGATTATGTAATTGAGGACCCTATGGTAAAAATCAGTCCTTCCATAATTTCAGTGGCTGATGATTCTTTTTACATAAGTATTAAAATGCTAAATATTGGCAAGGCCGTTAAAGATTCTATACGTTTTACAGTAACCCGGAAATTACCGAATGATTCTGTAATTGTTTTGTATGATAAGATGGTGGCTGCAATGAAATATGGAGATTCTTTAAATATTACAACTTCAATAAATCCTATTACTGATAAGGGGGCGAATAAATTAACTATAAAAATAGATGCAGATAATAAGGTAGATGAAATATCAGAACAAAATAACACTGTTGTAAAAGACATTTATATTTTTGAAGATGAACTCAGGCCTGTTTATCCATACAATTTTTCTATAGTAAATAAACAAAATATTAATTTCTACAGTTCCACGGCCAATCCATTTGCCAGTTCAAAACAGGTATTGATGGAACTTGATACTACTGAGCTTTTTAATTCTTCATTTAAGCAAGCTTTAAATAAAACAAGCACAGGAGGTATAATACAATTCAATCCTACAATATCTTTTACTAATAATACGGTTTATTATTGGCGGGTAGGTATTACACCTGTATCAGGGCCGATAGTATGGAATACTTCGAGTTTCGTGTATTTAGATGGCGGCAGTTTGGGTTGGAATCAATCTCATTTATATCAG
>JBDSAQ010000225.1:0-9968 GCA_039922095.1 Ginsengibacter sp.
TCTGCATATTTGTGGAAGTCTTTATTTTGTAAGGTTGTAACAACATCTGCCCAGAGGGTTATGGAGAAATAGTTTTTGAGACCAACCAGTTAAAGAAAGGCTGGGTTGGAATGTAGAAAGATAAACCTGCAGGAGTTGGTATTTATGTATGGATGATAAAGGTAAAGGCACCAATGATAAAGTAATCAAAAAAAAGAGATTGTGGCGTTAAGAGGTGACAAAACAGAATTTTCTTAAATAATAACCATCCTTCGAACACATTTATTGCCTTCCCTTAAATCTATTTTACTGTATGAAACACTTACAATTTCTTTTAATTATTTTCCTTCTTCAATCATGCTATTCAAATAAAGTTTCTGTTAAACAGAATGATACAAAAAAATGGGTTAGCCTGTTTAATGGAAAAAATCTCGATAACTGGATTCCTAAAATAGCAGGATATAAACCAGGAGAAAATTTTGGTAATACTTTTCGTGTTGAAGATGGAATGCTCAGCACGAGGTATGATAAATATGATAGTTTTAATAATCGGTTCGGAGCGCTTTATTATGATAAGAAGTTCACTAATTACAGGCTTAAAGTTGAATATAGATTTGTGGGTAACACTGCTCCGGGTGCACCTTCGAAGGGATACCGGGATGGTGGTATCCAGTACCATTGCCAGCCGCCTGCTACTATTGGATTACTCCAATCTTTTCCTGTTTGCCTGGAGTTTAATCTTCATGGAGGCAATGGTAAGGATGAACGGCCAACAGGTGAAATATGTGCTTCCGGTATGTATGTGGAAATTGATGGGAAAAGAAATTCATCTTACTGCACACCACCTGTTGTAAAAAGAACATTTCATGGAGATCAATGGGTAACTGCTGAAATTGAAATACAAAATGGGAAGATCACCCACTTTGTAAATGGAGAGCAAATCATTCAGTTTGAAAACCCAAAATATGATTCAGCAAATGCCAATGCAAAAAAATTTATAACCGGCATGGATGATATAGTTAAGAGCGGGTACATTTCTCTCCAATCAAATAGTCATCCAATGGATTTTCGTAAAATTGAGATCATTGAATATTGAAGAAACTTTGTGTATCTATAATTTTCCAATTATAATTTGCCCCGGTGTTTGCCCATATTTATTTTTTGTTTGCTTTTTACAAATGAATCTCGCTAAATTTAAACCCAAATAATATAATATGCAACGCAGAAAATTTATGTAGCAATCTTTACTTGCAGGCGGTAGCTTATTTGCATCAGCCAACGTAATGGGCGGTAATAATAAAGAGAAAGCAGGCGATACAAAACCTTTTCATCTTAATTATGGCATACACGACGGGATGTTTAAAAACCACGCCGGACCGGAGTTTGTAGAGCAGATTAAGTTTGCACATAGTATGGGGTTTAATGCCATAGAAGATAATGGTATGATGGCCCGGCCTGTTGCGCAGCAAAAATTAATTGGAGATACACTTGCCAAACTGGGAATGACAATGGGTGTATTCGTAGTAACTTCTGATAACTGGCATTGGAAAACTTCATTGACTACAGGAAAACAGGAGTGGATTGACCTGATGACCAGGACTTGCCAGGAAGCGGTGGAAGTTGCCAAACGCTGCAATGCAAAATGGATGACCGTAGTACCGGGCAATTATGAAAAAAGTCTTTCGCATGATTATCAAACTGCCAATGTTATTACTGCATTGCATAAAGCTGCATCAATTTTTGAACCCCATGGCTTGGTTATGGTATTGGAAGCATTAAGTGATAACCCTGATCTCTTTCTGCGCCACACAGATCAGGCATACATGATATGTAAGGCTGTAAACAGTTCTGCCTGTAAATTTTTATTTGATATGTACCACATGCAGCGCAATGAAGGAAACATTATTAGCAACATTGATAAAGTATGGGAGGAAACCTCCTATTTTCAAGTTGGCGACAACCCTGGCAGGAATGAACCCGGAACCGGTGAAATGAATTACAATAATATCTTTAAATATATAAACACTAAAGGTTACAAAGGAGTAATGGGCATGGAACACGGTAATGCAAAACCCGGCAAGGAAGGAGAACTGGCACTAATTAAAGCCTATCGCGATGCAGATAACTTTATGTGATACATGTATAAAGGACTATTTGGCAATGGGAATACTAAAGGAGTAAATAGCAACAAATATTTATGGCAAATTTATTGTTATACGATAATGCATATTAATAACAACAATTAAAATCAAATTATATGAGCGTAAATAACAAACACCTTGCAACAATCTTATTAGGTGCTGCAGCCGCCTTCGGTGCATACAAATACAGTAAGATGACTGAAGAAGAAAAACAAAAGATGTCTGATTCATTCAAAGATAAATTTCATAAACTGAAAGAAGAAGCCGAAAATGCAGGTGACACTGCAAAGAATTATTTTAATGATTTAAAGAATAAAGCCACTGACATGTTTAAAGAGCATTTCCCTGGTGCTGAACAACATTTTGAAGATTTTTTTAAAGGAAATCCCAAAGAGGATGTTTCCGCCACCCCAAACAATGAAATGAACACAGGGCATAATATGTAACCCTGTTTATTTCAATAACATCACCCTAAGAAGCGCTTTAAAAAGCGCTTTTATTTATTTATCCCTTTCTTTTTTCTTAACCTCATCCCTGGTTTCTTCTTTTTCAAAACTGTCTCCCGTTTTATGCATTAAAGAAGATATGGGGCCTTCCATATGTTCCTGTGGATCGGTAGTATTAAGCGTTTCGGGATCAGACTTAATGGGAGCATCTTTATTATCTTCCTTTTCTTTACTCTTTTCAGTTTGTTCGTTTTCCATAATGATGATTTATATGATGAATGAATAAAATAACAATCTTTAATTACTACGGTTAACCTTGAATCAGCCATGCTTTTGCTATGGGTTAGTGGCAACGAATCTACACTATACAAATTCCACTGCAATAATCTCATGGTCCATAATCTGCGGCGCTTTTACATAAAGCTTTCCATTCTTAATTTCATAAACAGGCTTTTTTCCGCTCATGAGCAGGCTCACCTCTTGCGGTTTTTTATTTATGGGGATTGTAATATCTACTTCAGCATCTACGGGTATCAATTCTCTGAAAGGCCCTTTCATCATCATAGGGTTGGTGAGGTTTACCAAATGCACTGTGATTGAATGCTCCTGTTTCCATACTGTAACATCTATCACACCGGGGGCTTTTACATTTACAACAGGTTCTTCATTTAATGCCCAGCTAATAATATTTCCTAATAACCTTCCATGGTCCGTGTTTAGTATCTGCCAAAAAATTCTGTCAATATCCCAGGGTATATATGCAACCCTGCTTCCCCCGGTTTCTCTTAAATACACTTCTCTTATATCCGTCTCCGGTATCCGCGGATAAACATCTTCCATTGGCAGATCAGGGTAAGAAGGAATAAGTGTTACAGGGCCAGGGAAAGATTGTTTTGGAGAAACCTTTATCCTATGTGTGCCGTTAATAATACGGTATGCATCCTCAAGCCCTTTTAATATAGGATGAAACTGATTTGTTTGCGGATCACTTTTTAACCGCAGGTAACTATTTTGCAGCGGGCCTTCTACCCCTCCATCGTATGATACGCCAAACAATTCTGCAAGCCCAAAATCTTTTCTTTGTTTGCCTTCTTCATCATAAAGAGAAGTTTCATAAGTGGCTACCAGGCTTCCGCCATTTTCTACAAATTTTCTTAGCTGTTTACACTGTGCAGTTGAAAGTGCCGCAATATTCGGAAGTATTAATAATTTAAATGGCTTCAGTCTTTCAGCATCCATCAGGCGGTCATTTACCATTTCAAAAGGGGTACGGTTTTCAATTAATGCATGGTACATTCCTTTTTTATGATCAGCAAAATTTTGCTGCCATGATTTACCACCGTAGTTGCGTTCTGTTTGTTCAGAATAAACCATTGCCACACGGGCAAGAGGAGCAATATTTTTTAAATACCGCTCATTCTTATAACAGGTCTCATAAATTTTAGCAACAGGCTCCAGCCAGCGTCTATCGTACAACACAGCGGAAAATTTTACAAAGCAAGGCAGCAATCCATTCGCTAAGCCTTCCGCCACCCAGGCTCTTATTTCTGCTCCTGTTTGTACTGAATCTTTCCAGCGGTATGGCTCTTCCACACCAACACTAAAAATACCCGCCTGTGGTTTCATGCCCATGGTGGCTCTTAATTCTTTTGCATGGAGGCCGTTACTCCATGGAGGTATCAAACCAGATCTTGCCTGCTGGTCAGCAAAGAAAAAGTCTGAAAGCTGGCCTGTTATTAATTTATCAGGAAAACCATTGGGTATAAAACGGGCAGAAGATTTTTCTTTTCTTATTACACCATCCCATAAAAACCAAAGTTCTTTTAAACGGGCTATGCGCCATTGAACGTACATGCGCAAGGCAGGGTCAGCATTATCTCCTGCAGGTATTGCTGTGTTATTGGTTTGCCCAACAGTGCGGGGAAGTTCCATGCCTGAAAATGCTTTGAAATTTTTAGTGCAATGTTCGCAATAGCAAATGCCATGACCCGACCAACGATTAGAAAAAATAGCATCAGGCTGATAGCGCTCCATTATTTCTTTATTAACAGCCGTCATAAATTCAAAATTATATGGGCCAAGTGCGCAGGTAACCCAAAGGTCAGGGTTAGCCCAGTGTTTTCTTTTTTTCCCATCTGCTGTAACTGCAATCCAATCAGGATGCGCTTCATAAGTATCCTGTCTTGTTGCATGAGGATCTGTACGAAGGATGACAGCCATATTCATTTTGCGGCATCCATTTACCAGGTAACCGAGGGGATCGGTATTGCCCATCCATTTGCTGCGGTGATGAAAAAGAATATCAGTTGGATAAAAAGCAACAACACCACCAGCGCTAAGCAAAACGCCTTGTGCATGTATGCGCTTAAAATAAGTGAGCCAGAAATCAGGATCGTAATTACCGGGGTCGTTTTCTACAAAGGCAAGTTGTGCCCAGCGCATAGCCTCATTAAGTTGCATTGCAGAATCGTGTGGAGCTAAGGTTTTTAATGAAGAAGAACCACTGAGAATAATGCCTCCGCTGACTAAACCTGTGTTCTTAACAAAATCTCTTCTATCCATATTTAAAATTGCTTTAAACAAACAACATCACCAAAGACTATTTATTACCCAAGGTATATTGAGGCTATCCAAAATATTTTATAGCCAGCCTAAGTTTTTTATAAACTACTTGCTATTTTGTTACGGCGTAAAAAAATCTCTCCACAGAATACATTGATAACTGGCCTGAGGGGCCATTCAGATTATACTCACATCCATGTGTGGCCCACGGTAAGGAAAGAAGCATATTTTTTACTTTATACTCATCAAGTTTTTTTGCAAGCCTTACGCTTTGCATATAATGAACATGTGCATCAACTTTACCATGAACCAAAAGCGTGGGAACAGTTTGTGAGGTAACATGAAATATCGGCGACTCCGCTATATACCTTTCCGGAACTTCAGAGGGTGAACCGCCTAAAAAATCACGCTGAACCAATCTTGAATCCATTATAAGCATATTATCAGGATGATCATACGACCATATCATATCATTAGGTCCATAAAATGCTGCTACGCCTTTTACACCTTGCTCATTAGCGGTATAAGCGGCTGTTAAAACAATTTGAGCACCTGCAGATCTTCCTAATAACACAAAATTATTTGTATCAATCTTTAGTTGAGCAGCGTTATTCCGCAGCCATGCAAAAGCTGCATGCACATCCTGCTGCGGGGCAGGGCTATGAAATTTTGGGGCCAGCCTGTAATTAATTGTTGCCACCTGGTAACCTGCATTGGCAAAATAATTATTTACAGCGGCTATCTCGCTATTGTCTCCCCGTTTCCAGGATCCGCCATGCACTACTACCAAACATGGACGCAGGCCGGGTACTAATGATGGGTAAAAGTTTAAAGTAAGATCAATGCCTTCATGTATAGCATAATGGTATGTTTTAAAAGCTATTTTCTTAGCACCATTGCCTGTAAACATTTGTAAAAAGCTAAATGGCTTTTCCTGGTAAAAGCCTTTCATATTTTCACTGCTGACACCAAAAGAATTTTCTAATTTTTTGGGAAGGTCATTTCCAATGATATAGGCTCTTACAATGGGTGAACATAATATTAAGAATGTAATTGTACCAATGATGATACAGGGTACTTTTAATTTTACTGATGCAAAACTCCACACAAGTAACAAAAGAGCCACTATCATAAAAATCCATGGAAATTCAGGAACAGCTATACCTGCATACCATGTTTCTTTACTTGGCACAGGAAAAAAATTTACAAGTGAAAGTAAGAAAAGCGATAAAATAAGAACCATACGAATCATAATTTCATTTTATCTTATAAAGTACGTGTATTTGCTAAGGTTAGACTTCTCTATACATCATATCACAAAAAGGAAATGTGCCAATTATGCACCGCATACCTGCATAGGCGTCAAGTTAAGGATTGTTTTTTTAAGCTATAAACTGATGCGGCTGATATTGCCACTACCTTCAGGTAGTGGATAGAGGCCTTTTCTTACCGGGCTTTAGCCTTAACGAGGTTGTGGGCTAAAGCCCTTCCTGCATTTATTCATCACCCACGGCTTAAAAGCCGTGGCAATAAAGAATCTTAACCCTCAAGCTTGCAAAGTGCTTTGCTGCACTCACTTTTAACCTATATCATTATAATTAACTTGACGCCAATGCGCATAACCGTGACCTGATACATGAATCTACTTTTCTGTAACCAAGATGGATAAAAAGTTATTGATCATTTATTAATCAATGCCAAAAATATTTGTTGCATAATCCATAAAGAAATTACTGGGAAAAAAGTTATTCCAGACTAAGTGAGTAAAAAAATATTTAGTCTTTGTCCAAAAATTAAACCCTCAATCGTCATTCTATTATAACAGTCAAAAAATTTTATAATCAAAATGTGGTGCAGGTCACCACGAATTAAATAGATAAAAATATGAGAGCAGTACAAGTAGAGTATACCGTAAAGCCGGAATACGCAGCAACAAATAAAGCCAATATTCAAAAGGTAATGGATGAAATACGGAGCCTGGGAAACAAAGGTTTTCTGTACTCAACTTATGTTAAAGAAGATGGTGTAAGCTTTGTACATTTTTCTATTCATAAAGATGAAGAAAATATTATTCCTTCCCTTGCAGCGTTTAAAGTATTCAGCACACAATTAAAAGCCGAAGGATTAGCAGGCGGGGCTCCCCGAGTTTTAAAATTAGAAATGGTTGCAAAATCATTTGATCTGTAATAAAAATTTTATTCACATTAAAAATCAAAAAAAATGAAAGAGTATTTATTATTGTTGCGTGGCGGAAAGCCAATGGCAGGTAAAACAGAAGCAGAAGGTAAAGCCGAAATGCAGGCATGGGGCGTTTATATGGGCTCGCTTGGCCAAAATGGTTCATTAGTGGGTGGCCTGCCTTTAGTTGGTGGCGGTAAAACAGTTTTTGCAGATTCAATTGTTACCGAAGCTGTAACTTCTGCTAAAGAGGGAATTGTTGGCGGCTACTTAATAGTAAAAGCTGGAAGCCTTGACGAGGCCGCAGAAATTGCAAAAGGTTGTCCGCACATAGCGAACGAGGGAAATATTGAAGTACGGGAAATTGCACCGATGCCAGCTATGTAATTTATCAGAATTATTTAAACTGCTAACAGGATAAGACTTGTTAGCAGTTTTTTATTTTACAGTTAAATAACCTGAAGATCAGAAATAAAGAATTAAAAATTTCTTTCCCATAACCATTATTTGAATAAATTGTTCTTTCATAATTTAACATGCCAGAAACTGCTGCGTATTCTCCAGGTAAAGATTATAATAACAATACAGGCAAGGCCGGGCCATTAAAAAAAGTACCGTTTACCGAAAAGCGATATATCGTTACTCTCGCCTTTGTGGTGTCTCTTTTTATGTTGTGGGGTATTGCCATTACTATGGGAGATGTGCTTAACCGCCATTTTCAAAAAGTGCTGCATGTCTCAAAAGCTAAGTCTGCCCTTGTACAATTCTCTATGTTCGGCGCTTATGCGCTTATGGGCATACCGGCAGGTTTGTTTATGAAAAAATTTGGTTACAAGAATGGGGTATTATTCGGGTTGTTATTGTATGCCACCGGAGCTTTTTTATTTGTGCCGGCAGCAAATGCATCTTCATTTACTTTTTTCAGAATTGCACTTTTTGTGCTCGCCTGCGGTTTGGCAACACTGGAAACTGTAGCGCATCCTTTTGTTGCAGTGTTGGGAGCACAGAACAGCAGTGCCCAGCGGCTGAATTTCGCACAAGGTTTTAATGGTCTCGGTGGAGTATTGGGTTCAGCACTGGGAGGCTATTTTATTTTACGTGCTATACATTCAAATGACCTGGAGTCGGTTAAAGTTGTATACAGCGCAATAGGAACACTGCTGCTTATCATTGCAGTTGCATTTTACTTTTTAAAAATTCCTGCCATAACAGATGCACCAGATGTGAAAACGGATGCAGAATCTTTGGTTGTATCAACTGATCTGAAGACATTACAAAAACCAAAGGGACTTTTTAAATACAAGCATTTTAAATGGGCAATAGCAGCCCAGTTTTTTAATGTAGCTGCACAAGGTGGAACATGGGCCTTTTTTATAAATTATGGGGTAGAAAAAATGAACTTCACCAGTGAAAAAGCTGCTTATTTTTTTTCTTTTAGTATGATATTAAAAATGGCGGGCCGTTTTGCAGGTGCTTATTTTATGCGTTTTATTGAACCTAATAAAATGCTTGGAGTGTTTGCGTTGTGTAACATAGTGATGTGTTTACTGGTAGCCCAAAGTTTTGGATGGCTTTCTTTTGTTGCACTCATTATGCTTAATTTTTTCTTTAGTATTATGGTTCCAACTATTTATAGTCTTGGATTAAAAGACCTTGGTCCGCATAAGCAACAGGCTTCTTCTTTTATTGTGATGGGTGTTGCAGGGGGTGCCGTCTTTCCTCCTTTAATGGGCTTAATTGCCAATCATAATATTGCTGCTGCATATTATTTACCTATTATCTGCTATGCATTTATTTCTCTTTTTGCATTTAAGCTGAGTAAAATAAGATAGAGCTCAAATGGACATACCCGGCATTATATTATTAGCGCCAAACCGTGTATGGCGCACTTACCAGGGTGGTAAAACACTTGACAGGCTTGAGGGCAAATCAATTGCCGGAGACAGTCATTTTGCAGAAGACTGGATTGCCAGCACCACAAGAGCTGTAAATAAGGGAAGGGAGGAAGCCACGCAGGAAGGATACTCAAAAATAGAAGTGGATGGTAAATTCTATTTATTAAAAGAACTGATGGAACAACAGCCATTGGAAATATTAGGTGATCAACATTATAAAAAGTATGGCGCCAACACACAGTTCCTGCTGAAATTTCTTGACTCCGCAATACGATTGCATATACAAGCTCATCCCACTATTGCTTTTTCTCAAAAGCACCTCAACAGCAATTCAGGCAAAACTGAAGCTTATATTATTCTCAGCATCCGGGAAGAAGTAAGTGATCCTTATATATACTTAGGTTTTCAGCATCCGCTTACTAAAGAGGATTTTAAGCAAGCCGTCGTAGATCAGGATAAGGAAAAAATACTATCATGTTTCGACAAAATATATATACAGCCGGGTGATGTATTTATAGTTCCGGGTGGATTGCCTCATGCTATTGGGGAAGGAATACTTATGATTGAAATAATGGAACCAACAGATTTTGTTGTTCGCCTGGAATTTGAAAGAGGAGGTTATATATTGCCTGAAGAAGCCCGCTTTATGGATCGTGATGTTGACTTTGCTATGGATATGATTGAGTTTAAGCCATTATCAGTGGAGCAGGTAAAACAACAATATTTTTGTAACCCCGTATTGGTGCATAAAGAAAAAAATTGTGAAG
>JBDSAQ010000226.1:0-3244 GCA_039922095.1 Ginsengibacter sp.
AGGCATACAGTTCTTCTGGCACAGATCCCGGTACATCTCCTATAGCAGAAATTTCAGATAAGAATAATCTTGGTGTAGTGCAGGCAAGTATATATGAAAATAACGGTGCTGTTCGTAAATATAATAATCAACCTTATCTTGACAGGAACCTTACTATAAGAACAGATAATTTTCCTTCCGGGGCAAAACTTGATATGCTTATTTATTTTTCTAAAAAAGATTTCGATGCCTTAAAAGCTGCTGACCACAGCATACTGACACCTGATTATTTAACAGTGATACGGCAACCCAATACAACAACGTACGCACCTGATACATACACACCGGTTGCCGGCGAAGAATTATTAACACCGATAGTTTGGGATTCAGTGCCAGGCGGATATTTTGTAAAAGTTATTGCTTCAGGTGTGGGTAATTTCTTTCTGCAAAAAATCTCTACTATTACACTTTGCGCCGGAAGCAGTACCACGCTTACATCTGATGTAACAGGTGCAACTTACCAGTGGCAGGTAAATACGGGCACTGCAAACTTTTATGATATTGCCAATAATGCTAATTATGCAGGAACAACCACACGAACGCTTAGCTTAAATAATTTGCCATCCTCCTTTAACGGCTATCGTTACAGGTGTGTAGTAAATAATACAAACGTAAGCAGGGCTTTCACGCTCAGCTTTTTAGCCACATGGACTGGTGCAGTAAGCAATGCCTGGGAAAATCCCGGTAACTGGGGCTGCGGTATAGTGCCAGATAGTAATACAGATGTAATTATAAACACAGGCACCGTTACAATAAATTCCAATGTAGTTTGCAGAAGCCTTACAGTAAACCCAGGTGTTATATTTACTATAAATCCCGGTTTTAAATTAACTATAACGCATTAAGGTTAAAAGAGATGAAAAATCTTATTGTTGGATGTTGAAAAATATATGCTAATTCTTATAGCAAGTTAGTAAGAGCGAAGGAGATTTTATTTCTTATGAACAAAGCAGCGCATCATTTTTATGAAGAAGGACTTGTCAGACATTTTAAGCCGAAACACTTTAAAGATTTGTAAATTGAGTGTATGATAATTTAGAGTGTATGTGTACATCGGGTTTCACGTAAAGATTTTTTTTGTGATAGGTAATGCGGTGAAAACCCTGATGGGACGTAAAAATGATATGCAATTAGTATCTTAATTTTAAGTAGTTTCCACAAAGTAAATACACATGAATACTACAAACCGGCAGGTTCTAACTCTTGATGAGTTTACGATTCAACAGCTTAGAGTTATTCCTAATGCCACAGGTGAGCTTAGCACGTTGCTGAAAGACATAGGACTGGCTGCAAAAAGAGTAAACGTTGAAGTTAACAAGGCGGGGCTCGTTGATATTCTCGGTGAAGCCAATCTGGTAAATATACAAGGGGAAGATGTAAAAAAACTGGACGTGTTTGCTAACAATCAATTTATGGGCGTATTGCAACATGGAATAAGTTGCGCCGGCATTGCCAGTGAGGAAATTGACGACCATGTAGCTTTTGATGATGATGTTAGCAGGAACTCAAAATATGTTTGTTTGTACGATCCGCTGGATGGCAGCGGCAATATTGATGTAAATGTTTCCATTGGAACTATTTTTAGTGTGTATCGCCGTATTTCACAAAAAGGTAGTAATGTAACAAGAGAAGATTTTTTACAGCCTGGTGTTTCCCAGGTAGCGGCTGGTTACATTATTTATGGCTCCTCAACAATGCTGGTATATGCAACACGAAGGGGCGTGAATGGCTTTACACTGGATCCTTCTATCGGGGAATTTTGCCTGAGTCATCCCAATATTCACTGTCCTGAAAATGGAAAACTATATTCCGTTAACCATGGCAATTTTTTTCAGTATGATGAAGGCGTAAGGAATTACATTCATGTCTGTCAAAAGAAATCTAAATCAGACAATGGGCCTTATACGCAACGTTATATAGGAAGTATGGTTGCCGACGTTCATCGAAATCTTATTAAGGGCGGAATTTTTATGTACCCTTCAACGTTTGATAATTTAGAAGGCAAGCTCCGTTTAATGTATGAGTGTAACCCTTTTGCATTCATTATTGAAGTAGCAGGCGGCAAAGCAACTAATGGTAAACAGCGCATACTTAATATAAAGCCGGTTGAACTTCACCAGCGTACGCCCTTTTTTGGTGGAAGTAAAAATATGATGGAAGAACTTGAAACGTTTTTAGTCAATTGACGAGTCCGGATATTTTCTAAATATCGTGTTAATTAAAAAAATATATCCGTTAACATGATATTTCCACTAAATAATTTACCAGGGTTCATAAAAAATTAGCTCCACAAAAACAAACATTCACAACATGCGAAGCACAGGTAAGTTTTAAAAAACATATTGTCAGCAACAGGTTTAATTAAGAAGATGAACTCCAATTGGCCATGGATTTAAGAACAGCAATCACTCTCATTCAATCTCCTGCAATAAAATCAAATGCCCTCACCAATTGGGCAGACCTTGGCTGCGGCTCCGGGTTATTTACTAAGGGGCTTTCAAGTTTGTTACAATCGGGCAGTAAGATCATTGCTGTTGATAAAGATGCCTCTTCACTGAAAAAGGTAATTATTGCAAAAGAAATTATTTTAGAAAAACTGCATGCTGATTTTATCAATGAAGAACTCCCTCTGCAAAATCTTGATGGCATCCTCATGGCCAATGCACTGCACTTCGTTAAAGATAAAAATGGGTTTATACAAAGGCTGCGGTCTTATGTAAATAAAACGGCGGCTTTTCTTATTGTTGAATACGACACTGATCAATCCAATCCCTGGGTACCTTATCCGCTGAATGTTGCGGGCTGGCAAAAACTCTTTAAAGAAACTGGCTATTCACACTGCGAAGTAATCAATCGTCATCCTTCTCTCAAGTTAGTAAGAGCGAAGGAGATTTTGTTTCTTATGAACATAGTAGCGCATCATTTTATGACGAAGGACTTGTCAGACATTTTGAGCCAAAACACTTTAAAGATTTATAAATTGAGTTTATGATAATTAGAGTGTATGTGTACATCGGGGTTTCACGTAAAGATTTTTTTTGTGATAGGTAATGCGGTAAAAACCCCGATAGGACGTAGAAAAAAACTTCCTGCCAAGCTTGTAGCTCATCAACAAGTAAGCCTCTCACGTTTCGTATAAAAGCCTGTCGTAAAGCTCCTGCCATCTTAATGCCGGTTGTTCTGTAACCAGTAAACAGCTATCCGT
>JBDSAQ010000227.1:0-4598 GCA_039922095.1 Ginsengibacter sp.
GGGGTGTTACTATTAAATAATTTAGGAACTTTTCAAATCTGAATGGAAGTTTTGTATTGCTATGATGAAACTGTGTGGCTGCTTCAAATGCTATCTCATAGATCAATACTATCAGTGGTGAAGCGCCGATTAATATGATGCCTGCTCCCCGAAAAAATACAGAGGCTATCATCTCTCCAAAATGAAAGCGGAAAGCAGTAGTTATATCCAGGTCAAGGTCTGTATGATGAACTAAGTGAAAACGCCAAAGGATGGGCAACTTGTGAAGCAGAATATGCCAGATGTAATTGCTATAATCAAGCAATAAAAAAGCAATGACAAATTTTATGGCGGCATGTGCACTAAACAAATAATTAATCCCTATTTGCCATGATTGATTTTTTAATGCCAGCCAAACAATAGCAGGAATAAATAGAAAACGAAGAAGCAGGAATGCAGGAATAGAAACAATAAAATTAATTACTATTCTTTTCCATCTTTTTTGAACTCTCTTTCTCAATTGAAATTTTGTTTCGAGAATAAAGAAAATAGCGAAAACGCTGATTAATATTGGTGTGCCATAACTGTCAAAAATGTTTTTAATCATTGTCTCTCAATTTTTCATCTTCTTCCTTTTTAGTATGCCATGTTGCATCTTTATTCAAATTCAGTTCTTGTTGAATTTGCGGCGAAGAATCTTTTGGCGGCTTGCCTACCATCATTTGTTGCATTATCATCATTTTGTTTCATGTGCTATAATTTGCTTTTCCTGATTAATCTCCTGTAAAGTTTAAGCATTTGCTCCTGCGAATAACCTAAATAATACATAGCCCAGATGTGATAAAAAATGCCCTGCATTCTATACACTCCATTGTCCACGTATTTTCTTGCTGATGTGATAACGTAATCATTCATCACCTTAAATTTTCCATATTTTTTTAACCGGTGAATAATTTCCTGGTCTTCCATCATTAACAAATCTTCCCGAAAGCCACCTGTTTTCTCAAACACTTCTTTGGTAACAAATAAGCTCTGGTCCCCAAAGCGAACATAGTTGCTATTAAAGCGGGTAAACCAGCAATTAAATTTCAAAAACCAATGATCATTATCAAAACGTAATCTGTAACAACCACATGAAAATCCTTTTTGTATTGCGGATAATATATCATTTACAAAATTTTTAGGAGGTGTTGAATCTGCATGTAAAAAATAAAGTACTTCACCTTTAGCAAAAGACGCCCCGTAATTCATCTGGGCAGCTCGCCCTTTCCTGGTACATTTAATTACTTGCGCACCTGCCTTTTGTGCTTCATCAACAGTGTTGTCAATGCTGCCGCCATCACTTACAATTATTTCCTTAATTGAGTTTGCATCCCCGGAAAGTTTCAATTTTTTGATAATGTCACCGATGCCATGCTCTTCATTGTATGTAGGAATAATAATGCTGACCATAAAGAAAAACGTTCTGATGCCTTTAACCAGTCTTCTGCTTCATCTATGTCATTTAATACAGGTAAAAGTTTGTATGTCAAATGTTCCTTATCACAACCTGCAATTGTTTCTTCTAAAACATTTGCTGTGCTCCACTTAATATTATAAAACAAAGCAGTATGCAATTTTTTCATTCCAAGAAAATAATAACCACCATCTGCTGCAGGGCCAATCACAATATCTGATGATTCAAGTTCTTTAAAAGCCGTCAGAATAATTGTCCCGGTTAACTCAATACAATCACTGCCAATAATCGAAACTCTTTCATAGCCTGTTTCAAATATTTCATTAAAAGCATTCATCATTCTTTCTCCAAGATCATTACCATATTGCTGCTTTTTATTAAAAATAATATTTGGCCATACATCATTGTAATTAGGAGTATCAAAATAAAAAACAAATTTATCAACGTTCAATAATGTTACAATTGATCTTGTATGTTCCAGTAATGAGATATAGATCTCCAAAGCTTTTTCATCACCAAGTGTATTGGCAAGTCTTGTTTTTACTTTCCCCCTTTCAGGATTTTTTACAAATATTATTAATGCGTGTTTCATGAAGTTTATGTGGTAGCGCCGCCACAACTTGAGCCTGCACCTGCAGTACACCCATAACAATGCTGGCCAACAATAATCGCTCTATCGTTGAGTTGTTGCTGGTCGTATTGAGAAATATGCGTTGAAGAGCAGGCTACTTTAAGATCGAGCATTTGGTTAAAATCACAATCATACAAATATCCATCCCATCCCACCGAAATAGTATTTCTGCACATTACATTAGCTGCTGCTGAAGCGTTAAAGGCTCCAACTAATTTCTCCATATATTTTTCGTAGTTACCAGAGGTTAAAAGATAATCAAGATAACGGCTGATAGGCATGTTGGTAATAACATAGAGGTCATTAAAATCTATAGCATATTTTTCTTTTAAGGCATGCTTATATTCTTTTTTTAACGCTTCCTGTGATGGTGGTAAAAAAGCGCCGGCAGGGTTATAAACAAGATTTAAAATTAATCCGCTGTCTTTTCCGTAGCCAACCTCATTAAGCATTTGTAAGGCTTTAATGGAATCTTCAAATACCCCATTGCCTCTTTGCCTGTCTGTGCGGTCCTGTGTATAAAAGGGAAGAGATGATACAACTTCGATATCATATTGTTTATAAAATTCAGGGAGATCATGATACTTTTTATTGGCAAGAATAATCGTGAGATTGCAACGTACTATGATATGCCTTTTTAGTTTCGAAATTTCTTCGACAAACCATCTGAATTCAGGGTTTAGTTCAGGCGCACCCCCGGTAATATCTACGGTTTTAAGGTGAGGATTATTTTTTAGCACTTCCAAACATTGCTGCATCGTTTGCTGTGTCATGATCTCTTTTCTATCAGGCGCCGCATCTACATGGCAATGCCTGCATGTTTGGTTACACATCTTACCAATGTTTACCTGGAAAATTTCCGCAAGTTTTGGCAGCAAAGGAAGCAGCCCGATATTTTCTAATTTTTGTTGAAAAGGCACCAAGGCAAAATCACCTGTTCGGCCATGTTCAATAATTTCTAATTGTTCATGTGCATCAGCAAGAATATTATTTTGCGCCTTTAAAGATTTACCTAAAACTGTTGGCATAAAGAAGAAACTTAAATTTTACATTTAATATTTTGCTTTCGCATTTTCTCCAATTGATTATTAAACAACCGCCTTGTTTTTTAAACTTTTCAAATAAGCAAGTATTATCAACTAAGTTCCCCATTCGGGGACAGGGAGCTACATTGCTATACTTTTTACTTTGTTCATCATTTGCACACCATGCACTAAAGATGAGCCTCCCCGGATAGCGCAGGCTACATGAACTGCTTCCATCATTTGGGCTTCACTCCACCCTTTTTCAAAAGCATCAGAGCTATACGCATCAATACAGTAAGAACATTGAACTGCATGAGATACCGCCAAAGCGATAAGCGATTTTTCTCTTGCCGTTAATTCACTGTCTTTAAATACTTCCCCATAGTAAGAAAAAAATTTATCGGCAAGTGGTTTTTGCCAATCTGCTACGTTGCTAAATTTAGCAAGGTCTTCAGCATTGTAATAATGGTCGCTCATGGATTTTCTTTTTTATAATTATTTAATGTTAATGTCCAATCGTATTTTTTAAACCTGATCTTTGGCTTAATACCCGGAGAAATGAGGTGATACTTGTTTAAAATTCTCATCATACCTTTTTTACCACCGAAGTCAGCCCTAAACCAACTCATTAATGCTGGAAGTTTGATAATATTAGCTGCACTATCATATTCTGCCTCTCCTGAAAGATATGCCTTAGTCGCGAGCTCTAATTGTGCATCTAATTTCTCCGGAGCGTAGTACGCAATAGGCGGACAGCTTTTAGCGCCACAGTTTAATGTAAAATGAATACGGTAGTCCAGGTTTTGTACACGTAATTGCTTTTCTCGTTTAGCAGAAAATAATTTATTGAAATATCCCAAGCTCCATTTGGTTTTTGAATGCCGGAGAATACCATGTTCAATATCGTCAAGACTAAATTTAATACCTGCTATTTCAATTTGCTTTGATCTAAAAAAAGAGTTCCTGTTTTTATATTTCCCCGGATTACTTTTTAATGCGGCCTGTGTGTAGCCATTGTAAAGATTTATCCAGAAAGCTTTTTTTTCATTATCGCTTTTTAGCGATGATAACAGTTTTGAGTAATCTAAATTTTTAAGTTGTGCCGAAACGTCATCAATTGATTCATCCGTCCTGGCCTTATAAATTAAATCCTGTGAAAGCTGTATAATATTGCTATCACTTTGGTTATTTGAATTCATACCATTTTGCCGGCTTTCTTTTTTTAGGGAAGCGGTGGGGTAATTTAATAACTTATTTACTTTTATGGCTTTGAGTGTATCACCTTTTGGCAAACCTGTTTGACTACTCACAGTCGAATAGCCCATACAAAGGATTAGAAAAAGAGATATAGCGGGTGCAATTTTCATCATCACTTAACTTATCTGGAGTTTCCTGAGTTTTCAATTGGGAAACAAGTGCAGTTGTATTTCGATCTCAGTTTTGGCTGATCTGCCGGCAAATGCACCGTCAATTCCTGTCATTGTTTTTTTTAATAATTCAAATATAC
>JBDSAQ010000228.1:0-4209 GCA_039922095.1 Ginsengibacter sp.
GATAATTTCATGTGCAATTATTATTAAAGTAGATTGTCACATGCCAGATACTGTAATTACAGAGATATGTACCCCGCCGGGCGGGGTCACTTATCATGTTACGGCATGATTTTTTAAGTTTGCGAAGGTACAAAATAATGCTGATAATATTCTTGCTTAATAATAAGATAGTAGTTTTTATTTCAGAGCATTCCAATTTAAGGTCTGCCTATTAAAAGCTAAAACTTCAAATGTCGTACCGTTAAACCGTTATTCATTAATTGTTTTAAAGAATCAATCCCAATTTTTAAATGTCTTTCTACAAAGGTGGAAGTTACCGTTACGTCGCTGGCCTCAGTTTTAACTCCTTCAGGAATCATTGGGGAATCACTCACTAAAAGCAAAGCTCCTGTAGGGATTTTATTAAAAAATCCTACTATAAAAATAGTGGCAGTTTCCATATCAATGGCATAAGCACGAATGCGCTGGAGATACTCTTTAAACACTTCATCATGTTCCCAAACACGACGGTTAGTAGTATAAACTGTGCCCGTCCAGTAATCATATTCATATTCCCTTATAGTGGTTGAAATAGCTTTTTGTAAAGCGAATGCCGGGAGTGCAGGCACTTCAGCAGGGAAATAATCATTCGAGGTACCTTCTCCTCTTATGGCTGCTATGGGCAATATTAGGTCGCCTATTTTATTTCTTTTTTTTAAGCCTCCGCATTTCCCTAAAAATAATACAGCTTTAGGTTGTATTGAGCTGAGCAAATCCATTACAGTAGCTGCTGTCGGGCTTCCCATACCGAAATTTATAATGGATATATTGTTTGCAGTGGCGCATTGCATTGGCTTATCAAGCCCCGTAACCTGTATTGAATTCCATTCAGCAAAAAGGCTAACATAATTGCTGAAATTTGTAAGCAGGATATATTCACCAAAATTTTCTAATTTTTCACCAGTGTATCTCGGTAACCAATTGGTCACTATATCTTTTTTGGTTTTCATTTTTTGCTTACTGCTTACTATTTTACACTTTGATAAAATTACAAAATAATAATTGCGCATGTAGTTATGATAAAGATTGAATATCCACCTGATAATTTTAAATTACGCAAAGACCAAAATGTTGAATACATCTTTGATCCATTGCGTAAAAGATGGCTACTCTTAACACCTGAAGAATGGGTGCGCCAGAATATTTTACAATACATTGTTCAGGTAAAAAAGTATCCGGTTTCCCTCATAGCGATTGAAAAAGAGATATCCCTGGGAGAGTTAAAAAAGCGATGCGATATTGTTGTATACAGCAGGGAAATTTTACCATGGATGATAATAGAATGTAAAGCAATGAATGAGTTTCTCAACTCAAAAGTATTAGACCAGGTTCTTCGTTACCATATTACATTGCCCGCAACTTACCTGGTTATTACTAATGGAAGTTATTGTTTTGGATATGAAAAGAAAGAAGGACAATTTTCTGAGATTGATGAGTTGCCGGGGTATTAATTAATTTTGCCTCATCATATCGCCTGCTTCGCCTTAAGCTCTAAATATTTATTAATTGCATTAATGGTTAACTGCTCAGGGGGTGTAAGAATAGAAATTATACCATACTGCTGAAGTTCTTTTGCAATCATCCTTTTCTCAAAAGCAAACTTTTCGGCTACTGTTTTGGTATATACCTCTTCAAGATTATTAGCAGAGCTTAAAAGCAGTGTTTTCAGTTCAGTATTCTCAAAGAAAATGATAAGAAGCAAATGATGCTGCGCCATCTTTCTTAGGTAAGGTAAATGCCGTCGCATACCGCTCGTAGATTCAAAATTGGTAAATAAGACCACGAGGCTTCGCTGGCTTACTTTTCTCCGTAACAGAATATACAGTTGTTCAAAATCACTCTCAAAATAGCGGGTTTTCTGATTGTATAAAACCTCCAGAATTAATTGCATTTGTGAAGCCTTTTTATTTGCCGGAAGAAATGTTCCGGGTTTTTCACTGAAGGTTATTATGCCTGCTTTATCCTGCTTGGTGAGTGCAACATTGCTTAAAACCAAAGCTGCATTTATAGCATAATCAAGTAAGCTTAAACCATTAAAAGGCATTTTCATTAACCGCCCCTTATCTATAATACAATATACCTGCTGGCTTTTTTCATCGGTAAAATTGTTAACCATCGGCAGGCCTTTACGGGCCGTGGCTTTCCAGTTAAGGGTGCGGTAATCATCTCCTGCCACATATTCTTTTATCTGCTCAAACTCCATGCTGTGGCCTATCCTGCGTATCTTTTTTATACCTGCTTCGCTTAACCTGTTGCTTATTGCCATTAAATTGTATTTGCGCATTTGCAAATAAGAAGGATAAACAACAATGTTTGCAGATTGATTAAATTTATAACGCCTGGTTACCAGGCCTATGCTGTTCTTTATAAATACATTTACTGACCCAAAATTATATACCCCTCTTTTTACCGGCCTTAACTCATACGTTATTATAGCGTGTTCACCCGCTTTTATAATTGCTTTAAAAATTATATCCCTTCTCTGAAACTGGTGTGGTATTTCATCTATCACTTCTGCTTTTATTTCAAAACCATACTTGTTCTCTATATAAATTATAATTGGGTTCTCATCCCCGTTACTAAATCTTTCGGCATGTGTTCGTGTACAAAATATTCCTTTACTGTTTGAAAAAAGCAATAAGTAATCCATTGCAAGTAATACCAGCAACAGTAACAAAGCCATATAAGGAATAATACCCAGCCATGATAAAAAGAAACGGCATACAAACAATACAACACATGCTGTGATTGCTGCATTCCAGCGGGTAGTAAAGAACAACGGGTTTATATAATCAGACAAAAACTTTTTCAAAAAAATGTGATTTGGGGTCAACGTGGTACTTCTATCTTTTTAATAATACTTTCAATAATATCATCAGCAGTGCTGCCCTCCATTTCTTTTTCAGGAGTAAGTAAAATGCGGTGGCGAAGAACGGATGGCAGTACTTTTATAACATCGTCGGGTGTTACAAAACTTCTTCCGCTCATAGCAGCTATGGCTTTGGAACTTTTAAGCACCGCCACTGAAGCCCTGGGAGAACCACCAAGAAACAAGGCTTTGTTATTTCTTGTTTCATAGATAAGCTCTGCTATATAGCGCATCACTTTTTCTTCAACATTTAAACCGGTTGTTATGTTTCTGTAACGATTAATCTGCTCTGCATTTAAAACACTGTTTACCTCCTCTGTAAAATGAGTGGTTTTGCCACTATGGGTATGTTGCAGTATCATTATTTCCTCATCAAGTGTGGGATATTGCACTTCTATTTTAAAAATAAAACGATCCAATTGCGCTTCGGGTAAGCGGTATGTACCTTCCTGCTCAATGGGGTTTTGTGTAGCTAATACAAGAAAAGGCGGGGGCATAAGATAAGTAACTCCATCGTATGTGATCTGCTTTTCTTCCATCACTTCAAAGAGGGCAGCCTGGGTTTTGGCAGGCGACCGGTTTATCTCATCAATTAATACAATGTTACTAAAAACAGGTCCATGCCTGAAGGAGAAGGAGCCTGTTTGCGGATTAAAAACTGAAGTACCAATTACATCGCTCGGCATAAGGTCTGGCGTAAATTGTATGCGGCTAAAGGGTACATCTATACACCTTGCAAGCAGCTTTGCAGTAAGAGTTTTGGCAACCCCCGGCACTCCTTCAATTAATACATGGCCATCGGCTAAAATGGCTGCCAGCAAAAGATCTACCATATTTTCCTGGCCTACTATAACTTTTGCTATTTCAGCTTTTACATTCCTGATGGCATCACTTAGCTGTTCTATATCAATACTTATTGGTTCCTGTTGAAAATCCATTTTAGAGTTGTTTGTAAAAATTATCAATGTGTTTATCAATCATTAAAAGTAATTCATCACTTATTTTATCTTCAGTTTCAATATGGTTTAACAGGGTTACAAGATCAGTTATTTCAGATATAGGGACACTGCTTTTTCTGGACAGTTGTTCTATAAAATTCTGATCCATTTCACGGGTAGGCAAATAAAAGCGGTGCCGCACAAAATCAAGAAAGTAACTTAATTTTTTTTGTGCTATGCTGTTATTATCTTTTTGATTATAGTAAACATTTGATACAGTTTTTACAAATTCAAGGCTGCTGTTTTTTAAAGGTGCAATAACCGGTATTATGCGCTGCCTGCGCTTTATTTGGAATAACACAT
>JBDSAQ010000229.1:0-2655 GCA_039922095.1 Ginsengibacter sp.
CGAAGCTTATTATTAGTTTTCCAAAAGAAAAATTATTTAAATTGTATAAAATACGATATAGCTTACTTTCAACAATAGCATTTTGTATTTTATTTTTTGGAGTTCTGCAAAGCTTATTTTCTTTAATATTTGATAAAGAAATTCAAAGCGATTTGATAGGTTTTTTAATCTTTTTTTTTTGTTTTTAATACTGACCTTCATTGAAATTAAAATAACTAAACACAAAATAAGTAAAGCTATCAACAATTATAGCAAACAAATATTGGTATCAACTAACATTAAAATTTAATTATCTAACAAAACAAAGTCCTCCCTTTAGGGAGGATTTAGGAGGGTTTTCTCTTTATGCAAACAATTAAAGGTCCCGGAATTTTCTTAGCGCAGTTTCTTGGTGATAAGCCACCATTCAATGAAATGAAAAGCATTTGCCAATGGGCAAAAGAACTTGGCTATACTGGTATCCAGATACCAACCTGGGATAGTCGCTGTATTGATTTGAAAAAAGCTGCAGAGAGCAAAACCTACGCTGATGAGTTAAAAGGTTTAGTGAACGACTGCGGTCTGCAGATCTCAGAACTTTCAACTCATTTGCAGGGACAGTTGGTTGCAGTACATCCTGCATACAACGAAGTGTTTGATGGTTTTGCCCCTAAGGAAGTTCATGGTAATTCAAAAGCCAGAACAGCCTGGGCAGTTGAGCAATTAAACTATGCAGCAAGAGCCTCAAAAAATCTTGGATTAAATGCACACGCAACATTTAGCGGAGCCTTATTATGGCCTATGGTTTATCCCTGGCCACAACGTCCTGCAGGCCTTGTTGAAACAGGCTTTAAAGAATTAGCTAAGCGGTGGTTACCAATATTAAACGTGTTTGATGAAAATGGTGTTGATGTTTGTTATGAAATTCATCCTGGCGAAGATCTTCATGATGGGATAAGTTATGAAATGTTTTTAAAAGAAGTGAACAATCATCCACGTGCATGTTTATTGTATGACCCCTCACATTTTGTACTGCAATGCCTTGATTACTTAACTTATATTGATAATTATCATGAGCGCATTAAAGCTTTTCATGTAAAGGATGCAGAATTTAATTCCACCGGAAAGCAAGGTGTTTATGGAGGTTTTCAAAACTGGATTGACAGAGCCGGCCGTTTTCGCTCATTAGGAGATGGGCAGGTAGACTTTAAATCTATCTTTAGCAAGCTTACTCAATATAATTATACCGGCTGGGCTGTAATGGAATGGGAGTGTTGTATTAAACATCCGGAACAAGGCGCAAAGGAAGGATCAGAATTTATAAAGAAAAATATCATAAGAGTAACTGAAAAAGCTTTTGATGATTTTGCCGGAACAGGCAACGATGAAAATTTTAATCTCTCCCTGTTAGGGCTGAAATAAATTATTTACTTTACACACCTAAAACATATTACCCATGAAAAAAACATTTATAATTTTATCTTCATTATTAGTTGTTATTGGTTGTAGTGATTCATCCGATAAAACTACAGAGACAGATAAAAAATCTACGGATACAGTAGCTACTGCTGCACCTGCTGCACCTGCTGCAGAAGTTAAGGATTCTGAAGCAGAAAAAGGTTTGGGGCTCGTGGCTAAAAGTGATTGCTTTACCTGCCATAAATTATCGGAAACATCCATTGGTCCTGCGTATTCCGCTGTTGCAGCAAAATACCAGGGCAAGGAAAATATAATTGATAGCCTCGCACAAAAAGTTATTAAAGGCGGCGCCGGGGTATGGGGTACAGTGCCAATGACTCCACATCCGCAAATATCAAAAGAAGATGCAAAAACAATGGTTCATTATGTTATGTCAATAAAATAAAAACTAATTATGTATAGATTAATTTGCGTGCTTGCTTTTTTCCTCGTGTTAAATAATTGTATTTCACAAAAAAAAATTTCAATGAATGTGTTAAATAATAAACTTACTTCGAAGGAAAAAAGTAATGGCTGGCAATTATTATTCGATGGTAAAACCACTACAGGCTGGCATGGCTATGGACGGGATAATGCAGGTTCCGATTGGAAGATAGAGGAAGGGGTTTTAATGCTTGATGCCGATACAAGTATGAAAAACAGGAAAAGCAACGACCTTGTTACTGATGATGAATATGAAAATTTTGATTTAAAAATAGATTGGAAAATAGGACCAAAAGGAAACAGCGGACTTATATTTTATATTCATGAAGATTCCTCAAAGTACAGGGAAACGTACAATACGGGCCTTGAGATGCAGATTTTAGATAATGGAACAGCTATACATGCCGGCCACACTGATGCAAGGTTATACACACACAGGGCAGGTGATCTTTACGATCTTATTGCATCCAAAGAAGCCATTCACCCCCAGGGAGAATGGAACCATGCAGAAATAATTTCGAGCAATGGCAAGCTTGATTTCTATTTAAATGGTATGCATACACTTTCCACAACTTTATGGAACTATAACTGGAAGCAAATGATTGCGATAAGTAAGTTTAAAGACATGCCTGGGTTTGGAATTTTCAAAAAAGGAAAAATTGCTTTACAGGATCATGGGGAAAAAGTAGCTTTTAAGAATATTAAAATTAAAAGACTATAACTGCAAATAAAATAAAAACTCCCGCAGGTAAGTGCGGGAGTTCAGAAGTTACC
>JBDSAQ010000230.1:0-4334 GCA_039922095.1 Ginsengibacter sp.
TATTTCCAGTTGGCGTTTGGTGGGTTCAGCGCCGAATACAATAGTTCTTGTTATGTCAGATGAATAGCCTTCTACGGCGCATACACAATCCATTAATACAATATCGCCTTTCTTTAAGGTTTGAGGTTTATTGCTGCCATGAGGAAAAGAAGATGACTCGCCAAAAAGAACCAGCGCATCAGCAGATGCGGCCCCGAATTTTTGCTGCGCTTCTGTAATGATAACAGAAAGCTCAGCCTGCGTCATGCCTTCATGCAATTGGCTGATACCAAATTTTATTGCAGCAGATGTTATATCATTTGCTTTTTGCATAAGCGCTAATTCAGCAGTTGATTTTATCATACGGCAAGGCATAGTTACAGGGTCACCACTTACATAGTTTAAATGCGATGCTTCTTTTCTAACACCATCGAGAATAAAAAAGCGAAGCCTTTCTTCCATACTGATTTTTCCTGATAGAATGCCCGCATTTTTTAATGCAACATTTATTTGTTTATAAGGACTTTCATCTTCCTGCCATGCATATACATCTTTACCTGTTTTTATGAGTTCACGTAATCGTGATTCCTCAAAGCCGGGGCACACATATCTTGTATTTTCTTTTGCCGGAATAATAGCTACCATGGTTCTTTCACTTGGCCACCAGCTAATGCCGGTAAAATATTCCATAGAAGTGCCGGCATCCAATATCAATGCTTCTATTTTTTGTTCAGTGAGCAAGCGCTGTGCTTTTTCTATCCGGGCTTCTCTTTCTTTTACGGTGATTGGCACTACATCACTCATCATTGATTGCAGATCATTAGTTGCAGATATTTTTTCTTTTGTTTGTGCATTGGATGAGCAGGAGCCTATGCCTGCTGTTATTCCCGTAACGGCTGCCATAGCAGTGAGATTAATAAAACCTCTTCTTTTTAGTATCATATAAAAATTGTTGTAGTAGATGTTTTGATGGTAGACTGAAGATAAGATTATATTGTGTGCATGGTTTAATGATGCCCTGCCATGATGTGGAGTTAAACAAAAATCTTTTAAACAATGATATTTAGACCGGGGAGTGTTTATTCAAAAATCAGCGCAAGCACTAAAGTTGTTTTTTATAGAAAAATTTCCAATCTTACTCTATCATAAGCTTTACACTTAATATCATGAACCAAATTGTTAATTGTGCTGCTTATAAAGATGGCAGCCGTATTGCAGATGTTGAATTATCAGAAGTGCACAAAGTGTTGAGAAATTCCAAACAGTTTGTTTGGATTGGTTTAAATGAACCGTCAGAAGAAATACTTCAAAAAGTACAGGAAGAATTTAACCTTCACGATTTAGCTATTGAGGATGCCCATATGGCACATCAGCGACCCAAGGTAGAGTTGTACGGAGATTCTTTTTTTATAGTGCTGCGTACCGCTCAAATGAGTAGTGAACACCATATTGAATTTGGAGAAACACATTTTTTTGTAGGTAAAAATTTTATTGTAAGTATACGTCATGGCTCTTCTGTTTCTTATGCAGAAGTTCGTTCCCGTTGTGAAAGTATGCCGGAACTGCTCAGCAAGGGACAGGGTTTTGTATTGTATGCTATTATGGATTTTATTGTTGACAGGTATTTTCCGGTGGTACAGGATCTGGAACAGGAACTGATAGACATTGAGGAACAAATTTTTAGATCGAAGCCAAGTCGAAAAACAACCGAACAGATATACCAGATGAAACGGGAATTGTTAGAAGTGCGAAGAGCCATTTCACCATTAGTTGATGTTTGTAACCGGCTTATGCGGATAGACGTTAAATATATTTCAGTTGATACACAACCGTATTTTAGAGACATATATGACCATGCAATACGCATAAATGAGATGGTTGATAATACCAGGGAATTATTAAATACTGCATTGGAAGCAAATTTTTCACTCATCTCTATTTCTCAAAATGACACTTCTAAAAAATTTGCCGGGTGGGCAGCTATTATAGCTCTTCCTACAATGGTTGCCGGCTTTTGGGGAATGAATTTTAAGTCTATGCCTGAGGCAGAATGGGAATATGGTTTTTATTCTGTGATAGCCGGTACTTTTGTAGCCTGCCTGTTGTTGTATTATTTATTTAAGCGATCAGGTTGGCTTTAAAATGAGCTACAGGCCATCGCCCCAATTTCCGGAATGTTTCCGCAACTGTGTTTGCTTCATCTACATGTACGGTGATCTATCCACCACTGGAATGTAAGAACAGATTTATTTTGTCACTACCATTTTTTTCCTAACCTTGTAAACATGAATACCATAGACCTCAAAAACTTACAGGCACCTCTTAAAGAGAAGTACCGTGAGCAACCGCAATCTGCAATTATTACCTTAAAGGCGCAGGGAAAAATAGGAGAAGGTATTTCCTGCAAAGTAGAAACCGGCAGGGCTATCGTGGAAGCAGGCCTTCACCCTGCAACAGGTGGAACAGGCATGCTTGCATGCTCGGGAGATATGCTGCTGGAAGCATTGGTTGCTTGCGCCGGCGTTACACTGCAGGCCGTAACTACCGCTATTGGCGTTGAAATTAGGGGTGGTACTGTTAAAGCAGAAGGTGACCTTGACTTTAAAGGTACCCTGGGTGTATCGAAAGAAACGCCTGTAGGCTTTAAAACGATTCGTCTCATATTTGAACTTGATACAGATGCAACGGAAGAGCAAATGGCCAATGTAAAAAAACTCACTGAGAGATATTGTGTAGTATACCAAACACTCACTAAAGGAGTTGCGGTAGAAACCCTTTATCATTCATTATAAAGTTTGCATTACTAAAATAATAAAACCCGCTGCAAGGCGGGCCTATATAATGGAAGCGCATCCACTTAATTAATTCTCAGCCGTAGCCGGACTTATCCCTGTAGAAACTTCTGTAATTTTATTGGCAGGAAAACCACCTTTTTTAGCATGCTCTTTTACCAGTTCTTCACTTTCAGCTTTGTAAATGCAAAAGATTTTATCCCCCGTTACATAGCTTTGTATCCATTGAATTTTCGGCCCCATTTCTTTAAGCACACCGCAGGATTTTTGTGATATACCCTTTAATTGTTCAGGTGTTAATTTACCTGCCCCGGGTATATCTCTTTCAATAAGATACGTTTTCATTGTTGATGGTTTTGTTGAATTGTTTGATGCAGCTGTGGTTTGTGCGTTGGAAGCATAACTGGTGAACATCATGATAGCGAAGATCAGAATGCGATTGATAATTGATTTCATAACATTTAATTTTTAAGTTTTAATAATACTTAAAGATAGTAGCGGCAACAAGCGGAAGGCTATAACAATTCATTCAATAAATGGAAAATGGTATAGAACAAATCGTTCAATAAATGGTAAAATTATATCTCAGTAAAAATATTTTATGCTTTGGAGAGGATATAAGAGTGAAGTTTAATGCAGCATGTCAACATAAGCCATAGGAAGCAGGCTATACTTCTTTTTAAAACACTTGGTAAAATACGAAGCGCTGGTAAAGCCTGAATCAAACGTTATCTGCGCAATATTATAGTATTGCTTTTGCATGAGTTCCTTAGCTTTCCCGAGCCTGTATTCTTTTAAAAGCAAATTAGGTGATAAGCCGGTAAGTGAAATTGTTTTTCTGTACAACTGTGATGTGCTCATAGCCGTGGCATGGCAATAATTGGTAATATCGAATTCAGCATTATGCCAGTTCTCTTCAAGCTTGCTGAATAATAATTGCAATAAACTTTCATCATGTGGCGGTAGCGTCAGAAAAATTTTTGTTTTATTTTGAAAAAAATCCTTGGAGGCCAGTTCTTTTACTGATGAGGCAACAGCTATTTGAAAGTTATCGGCAATAAAGCATAAGCTGTTAGCAAACCGTATAGTATCCCCGAACAACTGGTTGCTGTTTTCAATAGGCTCACCAGCATTGATGGCTATCTTTAATCCCAATTCATTTGCGTGTGCATCCTTCATTTCCTGTTGAATAGCAATGGCACAAGCTACTGCCTTCGACGCTGATGAGAAGGAAATAATAAAACTGCTTCCCTCATGTTCAGCCTCTCTGCCACCATGCTGCTGCAGGTTTTTCCTTACAATGTTATTATGACTTTCCAGCAATTCGTTTGCTTTCTCCTTGCCCAAATGGTATCGCAATAAATTAGGATCAATAATTTTTGTAACCAGTAGAATACGAAAAGAAGGATCGCTGAAAACTTTTAATCCATCATCGGAAATTTCTGCTGATTTAGGATCATAGATGCGTCCCAGAAAAGAACTCACGAGGTTACTGCTGACTTCTATTATTTTATTAGGGATAAGTCCGTGTGCCTTGCTGTGCATTTCTTCCACAGCCTCTTT
>JBDSAQ010000231.1:0-6805 GCA_039922095.1 Ginsengibacter sp.
CTTATCCCCAACAAAATACTACAGCCATAAACAAAAAATGCAATACTTAGCACCACGAACAGGCATCCGGAAGTTGCTGAACCTCTTACGTAATACTCGTCTCTTTTTATTTCTGCTTTTACCTGGCTCGCTGCCTTGGTCATTGCTGTGTACAAAACATCCTTCAACGAGCTTAATTTTACATTATCACCTGATGCAAAAATTCCATGGAATAAAGTTTGTTCAAAATCTTTTGAAGTTGAGGGCAGGTCTTTCAATTTTATAAAAGTGTATTCTTTGTTTTTTATCAATCCAAACAAGAATTCTTTTTCTGTTTCCTTTATCTGTAAGTAACCACCGGCGCCCCAATAAGGCACAAGTGCAGTAAGGTCTCTGCGGTTCAATTTATCATCAACTACATAACCGGAAATACTCGGGCTAACATTTTCAGGCGGATAAAATTGCGTTTGTACCGTAGGCTTTTCATCTTTGCCCCATTTTTTCCAGATCAAAAACATACCGGCAAAAACAGCCAGCGGCAACGCCAGCCAGCCAATGCCAAGTAAACTATAATCCTGTTGGGTAAGAAAATCTTTTGGCAGCATTATGCCAATAGTAAGTCCTTCATTACTGCTAAGCTGCGCAGTTGTATGGCCTGTAAATGTTTTATTATCTGACCATTTAGTTGCAGTATTGTTTGCTCTTGATCCTGTTGCGCCGGTTGCAACAAAATAACCTTTTGTATCAGGTACTGCCTCATAAAATGAAACGGTAAAATTTACAGAATTAATTGTTGTTTGCCATCCATTGCCAATAATGTTGAAGTATAATTCTGCATGATCTTTAAAAAAATTTATTGCATTCAGCATGCGATAGTGAATTACATACTGCTGGTCACCATCAACTGTTTTATCAGCAGAGCCGATCTTTACAGATTTATAATCACCTTGTGTTGATACACTATAATTCCAACCATCTACTTTTATGTTTTCTACCATTGTATGCGCATAACCGCCCGATTCAAGTTGCCTGTTTGCCTTCTCACTGCCGGCAGACAATGATTCCAATGCATATTTATAAGGTATCAAACGAATGATGCCATGCCGCGGCTCTGTGAAATGAACATTGATTGTTTCATCTACATCAAGCGAGGCATCTTTATTTACATGTACTGCAACATTGTATTGTGTGATAGTAAAATATTCCTGTGCGGTTGCAGCGTTGAAGAGTATGAATAAAATAAGAAGCGATAGAATTAGTTTTTTCACGCAAGCGATCTTTAAAATTTCACTTCTATATTTTTTGCTTCCTGTATGTCTTCAAGTTCAAAGAATTCTCTTGGTTTAAAGCCCGTCATGTTTGCCAGTATCACCCCCGGAAATTGTTGAATAGAAGTATTATAATCTCTCACGGTTGCATTGTAGTAGCGACGTGCGTTACCAAGATCGCCTTCTATATTTTGCAATGCTGTTTGCAGCTCCAGAAAGTTTTGATTGGCTTTAAGATCAGGATAATTTTCTGCAATGGCGAGTAAGCCACGCAATGCACCACTAAGGTTTTGATTGGCTTGCGCTGCACCCTGCACATCTCCCGAAGGCACTGATACGGCTGCATTACGAGCCTGTACAACTTTTTCCAGTGTTTGGCTTTCATGCGCCGCGTAACCCTTTACGGTATTCACAAGATTTGGAATAAGATCAAAACGTTTTTTCAGGAACACATTAATATCGCTCCAGCTATTATCGATCTTAACCCTTGCTTTTACAAAGCCATTATACATGCCAATAAACCATAACAGCAATAACACTATTATGCCGAGGATTATCCAGAGTGCCATAGAAAATATTTTTAGGATGAAAGAATTGGTTGCAAAATTTGACTAACCGTTATTGCAATGTAATGCTTTTACAAGCAAATAAATAAGAAGAGGGTTTATGAGCCACCATGAATCTTGCATCACTTGCAGAACTCTGTACTAAGGTGACAACTTATAAAGCTGAAGGATTCCGCGTCGGATAAATCCCGGTTATAAATTCTGATATCATCTAAGGAACATTGAAGAAATCATAATAATTATTCGCATTGCAACCTATACACCACCTCTGCCAAACGATCTGGTAAGGGATTGTCGCCTGAGCGTCCGGCACTATTTAATTTTTTTCCCTCCGCCCCGTTTCCTATCCGCACGAAACCAGCACAATGATTGCTATCAATGATAAAATAACTTCCTTTCAGATGTGTCTAAAAACCCAAAGAATTAATACCCGTTTTATAAAACTTTACTGGGAAGTAATAATAATCCGCTAACTATTGCCGGATTTTGTACGAACAGAAAACCCGGTCAACGGTTTTAAAGTTGCTTTCCATTAAGTCAATAAGCCGTAATTTTATAGTGTAATAATCAGCATGCGTATAATATTCACATTTGTTATAATGGTTTTGGCGAACGCTCTAAAGGCACAAATTATTTTGCCGGGCAGTTTTCAAAATAATGCTTATGGCTACACCTCTGCCGTTACCAAAAGTGTATATGATAGCAGCAGACCAAAGAAATGGTTTTTAACCACGTACACCGGCATTAATGCAGGCTATAGTTTTTTCCGCCATGGTGGTGCATCTTATGTTGCCGCTCCCATGGGCGTGCAGTTAAACCGCAGGCTAAGCAATAACCTATATGCTTTCACCGGCGTCACCGCAGCGCCTTCTTATTTTAATTTTAACCGTGCTTTTGTCACTACTGATCTTAATAAAATACATTCCCGCAATGCCTTTAACCAGCCACGGAATTTTTCGATGTATTCAGCCACAACTTTGGGGCTTATGTATATCAATAACGAAAAAACATTCTCTGTTTCCGGCAGCATAAGTGTTGAAAAAAGCAACTACCCTTTGTTTTACAATAGCCAGCTAACTCCGGATAAGCAAACTAAAATGCCTTCTTCCAGATAGGTTACCCGGTACCTCTATGCAAGAACCTATTTGCCAAAATCGCGTTGCTCTAGGTATAGGTTTATTGCCACCAACGTCTCCGAACGGACGTTTGCGCTGCCTCCACAAAGAAATTCCTATCACCCGTACTTTTGCACAAATGTTAACTGAATCTCCTTCATTTTTACATCTTGAAGTTTAATTTCTTTACGCTTTGAAATCAAGAAAACAAACAATTAAACAGAGAGCAAACAGATATTTTATTCAGTCTTTCTTTGTTTTTAGCTTCCCTAAGTTTCTGTTTCACTTGCCAATTTCTTAATGTATATTAGTTCAATTAAAATGTAATTTGTGATACTACAAATATCACATTGGGATTTATCCATATAAGGCGACTAGTAAACGAGAATTTAGAAAGGAATTATATAATAAGCAAATTGAAGTTTATTTAGAATCTTCAGAAATAGTTTCGAGATTGGCCAATACAAGTAGAGATGAAATAGGAACCGCAGGCTGTATCGAGACTTAAAATAACGACAAAGGGTGTATTTAAAATTAATCATAAATCAACCAAAAAGTCTTATTCACCTTTAGTAAATGTTGAGATCATGGAAAAAATAATTACTTCGAGCATAGGTGGCCTTGCCTCCTTTTTTCTTATTGCTCAACCCTCTACCAATTCAGCTTCATTTTCAACTCAATTAAAAGAGTTAATAAGCAACGCCAAACAGGGTTTTAAAACAATCCGCACAGATTACAAACTACAGGAATCTTTAGCTTCAAAAATAAATCGTGACAACGATGGCAGGTTGTTTCATCATTTTACTTTTGCCAGGAAAATACCAATTAAAAAAGCTGATGGCTTAGCAAAGCATTTACTTACCCGGATAAAATCTTCATTAGGGGATGGCTACACTTATCATGTATGGCCGGCAACAAACGGTCGTGAGGAAATTTCTTTTATAAATAGAAGTAAATCCAGTTTTGAAGTAGTCATTTTAACCAAACATGATATTTTATCTAAATCAAATATCTATGTTGATATTTTTTACGGGGAAAAGAAATGGGCTGAGTATACAAATCATAAATTAGAAACCGTAATAAATGATACTTCAAATATTGGCAGGAGAGTAATAAAAATAGTTGCTGACAAATTAGGAGTTGATGAATCAGAAGTTACAACTGCAGCCTCTTTTACAAACGATTTAGGTGCCGACAGCTTAGATACTGTTGAATTGCTTATGGAATTTGAAAAAGAATTTAATATTTCAATTCCAGATGAGGACTGTGAAACTATTACCACAGTCGGGCAGATGATTATTTACCTGGAAGCGCATATTAACAATAAATAAATGAAGAGATATTTTTGACGTCTAAGCCGGGTTTCTCTCTCCGCCCGGAAACCGGGCAGAGGGTTTATTATTTTGATAGATACCAGTACTGCAAACTCATTTTCTCTGCCTTTTATTTATGTGCTTTATTAAAGCAACAGTACCCCATATTATTCCCGCTAAACCCAAAAAAAACACAATTGCTGCGGCTGTCTCTGATCCACTACATGAAAGGCTGCATGCAAGAGAAGCAAGCAACACGAATAAACCCAAGGCCGCAATAATTGTAAGCATAATGGGAAGTGCGTTATTGGCGCTTTCCTTATCATGAGTAACCTTTGCAATTGCATATATTTTTAATTGCTTAAGGAATTCTTTTTTCAGCACTCTTTTTTCGACACGGGTTAAAGAGCTCTTATCTCTGTAGCTTAAAGAGGCGAGTATATCCCGGGCCTTAGACCTGGCCGGCTTTATAGTGCTGGCGATGCTGCCTAATACCATAGATGGTTTTATTGTGGCCTGGTTATTTACAATTGTAGTAATGATAATAAAAGAACCTGCTGCTAAAATAAAATCACAGCTTTTTTGCCGCACATAAAATTGGTGTTTTGAAAGTGAATTAAATTTTTTTGAAGGATATAAAATTGCCGCACCTATGCTAATGATTGCAGCGATAAATACCCATGTAAGCGGTATATGAACCTGGCTTTTGTAGAATAGGTCGCCTAAATAATAAGCCATGAAGGCAAGTGCAAGTTTAATAGTTACTACCAAGAATCTTGCTATACTTTTATGTTGCTTTGCCCATAAGGAAATTTTCTTCATAACGGTTTTTATACAATATAATATTTAATCATAAGCAATTACTGATTAAATGCAACTGATCTCCCACTGCCATTAGTATACTACGAACTACGTTATCATGTCAACAACAAGCCTAACAAAGTAAACCCACGCCTGGGTTCATGTCCACCAGCCCAGTACAACCTGCTATCATGGTCTGCTAAATTACCGCAATGTTGTTCATTTCATGGAGACACGAACCTTGAGATACGTATGCATCTAGAAAATGATTGTTATCCTGATGCATAAAAAAAGGCCGCCTTAATGGAGCAGCCTTTTGCATAGAGCACTTAAAACTTAGCCGTTTTTCACAAATTTTATTTCCATGGTCTTGTACTCTTTACCGGTTTGCATATCCGGGCCGTACATTTCCATTACATGTGTGTTATCATCCACAATTTTGTAAACTTCCCTCATATCACACTCCTTACCGTTGGCAGGGCACATCATTTTGCCATTAAAGTTTATTGACTTTGAAGCATCGTCCCAGGTACCTTCCATATTCATTAAAGCCGTGCTCATATTATCCATCCATGTAGTAAAAAACTTTTTCTTAGCATTGTCATAACCTGTGGTGCTGGAGCCTTCAAACGGCATCCCCATAAAATCTCCTTTAAAGGTTGTTTGCTGATAGCGCCCACCCATTACCATCTTGTTTACAGCATTACTTTTCGTTGTCATTGGCGTGGCACCCGGCGACATCCACATGGTGGTTTCGGCTGTCCACTTACCATTACCTTTGGCAAGCATAGCATGTTGCGGACCCGGAGTACCGGCTTCCATCATTGATCGCATGGCAGTAGCAGAATCTACCGGCACCCATTCATCAGATGTTGCTTTTGAATCTGTAGTTGTTGAATCTGATTTTGTTTCTGTAGTTGTTGCGTCGGTGTTGTTATCATTACAGGCAAATAAAAACGCGGCGACGCAAAAGAAAATGATTATTCGTTTCATAATTTTTAATTTAGGGGATTAAATTTATAGAAATTCCAAAACAAAAAAAATTATTTTATACTTCTGCGAACCAGATCTCTTAAGCAAGTGCTTCTTCAGCAAAACAAAAAGGTAGACCGTTAATGATGCCCTTCGCCCGGTTTCATATTCGCACGAAAACCAGCACTGGTAATGTTTTCAATGATAAATAAACTTCTCTCTCAGATGTGTTTAAGAAAACTAAATCCGATAGCTATCGGATCATCAATACCCGTTTCATAAAACTTGCTGAAGAGTAATAATATCCGATAGCCATCGGATCAGTAGGCCTTTGCAATAATTTCCAATGTTCTGCGTTTGGATTATTGTGCCCGCCTGCCCGCCCGTGCCGGTACGGACGGGAATGACGTAGTTGGACAGGAATGTATCCAGTTTCTATTTAAGGTCTCTGTATTTTATAATTCAAATGGGAATGAACCTGGTTGCCAAATTCGTAATCCTTATTAGTTGCATCTCTTACATATAGTTTCAGAAGCTCCGGACTATTTATCCGAAAATGCTTTTTAAAAGCATGAGCCTGGGGGTTATTACCAGCTACCGTCATGGTGGTTTCGTGAGGGACATGAGACCGGGCAGAAGGGTTCCCTGGAATAAAGGATAATGAATTATAAAGGGTTTATTGCAGTCCTTCCCCTTTATTGGCTCAATGTTTGAAATATCTATGGCACACTAAAAATTTTTATAATGAAATCTTTAAAAAATTTACTTTTCGCACTTCCTGTTTTCGCAAT
>JBDSAQ010000232.1:0-10051 GCA_039922095.1 Ginsengibacter sp.
GAGTTGGAATTTGCCTGGAAAATTATTGCTCCTTTAACCAACAAAATCCATTGTGGCCATACCAGCTTCAGTATGAGTACAGGTTGGAATAAATTTATAAGAGATAAAAGATTACCCTCTTTTCCATTGCATTTAAAAATATGGGCCGATACAATGATTGTAACTGCAAACCTGAATACGCAGGATTCGCTTATAAAAAAAGGTACCCCCATTACTGCTATAAATGGAATACGCACTCATGATCTTTTGAAACAAATGTTTAGCTACCTGCCCCAGGATGGCTTTGCTGATAATGTAAATTATCTAAGGCTGAGTATTAACTTCCCTTACTTTCACCGGAATATTTTTGGGCTGTATAAAAACTATTTAATACAATATTATGATAGTACAGGAGTTGAGAAAAAAGCCCTCATACCCTACTATGATCCATCTGCAGATACTTTGCAGAAAAAGAAAAAATTACCTTTTGCAAGAAATGAAAAAACTACCAAACTGCAAAAGCTCGAATGGATAAGGTCACTTAAAATTGATACTTCACAAAGTACAGCCACACTTAAACTGAATAGCTTCTCAAAAGGCCATTTGCAAAATTTTTTTAGGCGGTCTTTTAAAAAAATAGAAACTGAAAAAATAAAAAATCTTGTGGTTGATATTCGCAATAATGGAGGTGGGGATATGAATAATTTTGTTTTTTTAACGAGGTATATAAAAAATACTTCCTTTAAAGTGGCAGATACGGCAGTCTCTATAGCTAAAAACTTCAGGCCATATTCAGGTTATATTAAAGCAAATTTTTTTGATAAGCCTGCCTTATTCTTTCTAACTAAAAAAGGAAGTGATAATAAATATCATTTTGGCTTTTGGGAGAACCGGATTATAAAACCTAAAAAACAAAATCACTTTAACGGGGACACATATGTACTAACCAACGGACTTACTTTTTCAGCTTCCGCTTTATTTTGTAATGCTGTAAAGGGGCAAAACAATGTAAAGCTCATCGGTGAAGAAACGGGAGGCGGATGGTATGGTAATTCAGGTATAATGATACCTGATATAATTTTACCTAACACAAAACTGAAGGTTAGATTACCTTTTTTCAGATTAGTGCAATTTAATCATGTAGCAAAAAATGGCACAGGTGTATTACCTGATATTTTCGTTAACACAACTATAAAAGATGTTCTTAATAATACCGACAGAAAGAAAGAAGTGGTCAAAGAAATGATTCTTAAAAGATAAATAAGCAATTATTTTTTTACCCGGCATCTTCATTAATAATATCCATATTCTCATCAAGCCTTACAAATGACGCTGCATATCCTTTTTGTATCATCCCATATTGATGATCTATGCCCAGTACTTTAGCCGGATAAAGACTTGCCATTCTTAATGCTTCGTTCATTTCTATCCCAACTTTTGATATACAATTTTTTACAGATTGAAGCATGGTGATGGATGAGCCACTCAAAACCCCGTTAGAAGTATATTTATCACCTTCCCGCTGGTGAAGATAACATCCTTCAGTAGTTTCAGTAACTGCATCAGTTATTAAAAACAGTCTTCGTTCAACTAATTTTTTTGCAATTTTTATTACTTCAAAATCTACATGATAGCCATCTGCAATTATGCTGCTCATTACATAAGGATGTTGTATAACAGCGCCAGCCAGCCCGGCTTCACGGTGGTGCAATGGACTCATAGCATTAAATAAATGGGTAACAAGATGAATACCATTATTAAAAGCCCGGGTAGCTTCTTTAAATGTTGCATTGCTGTGCCCTGCGGAAACTATTATCCTATATGAATGTATAAGATCAATGATCTCGTTACTGCAAACTTCCGGTGCCAGAGTTATTATTTTAATTACATCTCTTCCATACTCCAGCAAATCAGTAACCTCTTTAATATCCGGAGAATGTATGAGTGCCTCCATATGTGCACCCCGCTTTAATTTATTTATCCATGGGCCTTCCAAATGTAAGCCCGGCACACCTTTGCCTCCATTTCCATTATATTCTTTTACTGCATCTATACACTCATAAAAAACTTCAGAAGTATTTGTAGCAACTGTGGGCAGAAAAAAATGAGCCCCTCCGCCTACACAATGCTCGTACATAAGTTGCAAAGTATTTGCCGATGGAAAAACAGAAAACAATTTTTTAGAGGCCCCATAAATCTGGATATCAATAAAAGCCGGTACCAGCAAAGAACAATGAGCATCCGTTTTTAAATCTTTTGGTAAAGAAATAATGGGCAGCACATTTTCTATCACATCATCTTTTACAATTACGGCATAATCAGGGATGTGTTCTACTCCTGTAAAAACATAATCTGCGGTATATACTTTTTGCATGAGTTCTTATAATTTAAATTCATCGGCATCTTTCCAGAAAGGAAATTTTTCTCTTGCCCCAGTCAATTTTTCTTTTTGCAACGTACAAGTAAAAACATCTTCCTCATGTGATTTTTGGTAAAGAATTTCCCCCACCGGGTCAATGATCATACTATCTCCGCAGTAATTAATTTTATTACCATCTTCGCCTACCCGGTTTACTCCCACAACATAACATTGGTTTTCTATTGCTCTTGCCTGCAATAAGGTTTTCCATGCAGTGATTCTCCTCTCCGGCCAATTGGCAACAAAGATCAACAAGTCATATTCAAATTCTCCCCCATCTCCCCGTAAATGTCCCTCTCCCCCCGGGGAGAGGTTAGGTGAGGGGGTTTGCCTTGCCCATACCGGAAACCTGAGGTCATAACAGATCAGCAAATTTATTTTCCATCCCTTAACAGAAGCAATTAATCTTTTATTGCCCGGGGTGTAATGGCGGTCTTCATTTGCAAAAGCAAATAAATGACGTTTGTCATAATATCCATAATTGCCATTGGGTAACATCCACACAAGGCGATTAAAATATTTGCCTGCCTCTTCAATAATAAGGCTGCCCGTTAAAATTATTTTTTTTGATGAAGCAATTTTCCTCATCCATTCAATGGTTTCCCCATCCATTTTTTCAGCAAGCAATTCCGTATTCATACTGAACCCGGTAGAAAACATTTCAGGAAGAATAACCACTTCCGTTTTGTCTTTAATACTTTCAATTTTTTGGGAAATTCTATAAAGATTTTCCGTTTTATTTTCCCAGGCGAGGTTGGGTTGTATAATAGTTATAGAGAGAGATTGCATAGATTGAATTGTGCAAAGTTATTATTTTGGAAAAGGAAACAAATAACAGGATTTTGGGTTTGTGATGTTCTCCCAGATTTAATTTTATAAAAGAGGCAATATGCATCTCAAGAGTGCAGTGATGATTTTCTAAGTTTAACTATCAGCTTTATCTGCTACTTCTTTTATCTGGGTTCCCTCATACCCCTTTTGCAATAAATAGTCATATAACTTTTTTCGCTTTTCAAAAATATTGATGCCCTTAAGGGCTTTCAGCTTTTGTTGTATAAGCTTATTTATGGTTTTTTCATACTCCCCTTGATCAATTTGATTTACTGCGTTTTTTATAAAATTATCGCTTACCTGCTTTTGTTTTAGCGCATACTTTATTTTAATTCTTCCCCATTGTTTCATTCTAAATTTTCCCCGGGCAAATTGTAAAGCAAACTCCTCATCATTTAAATAATTCTCTTGAATGAGTTGTAAAATAATTTCATCATACACCTTTTTATTCAAGTTGAATGAATAAAGTTTTTCTCTTACCTCTGCTTCACATCTTTGCTGATAGCCACAGTAATGCTTTACTTTTAAAAGTGATTGTTCCTTTGTAAAAATTGTAGTTTTCATCGTTGGAAAAGTAAATGCATACCCCAATTATTCGCAGCAAAGATGATATTATCAAAACTGAAAAAGCCTGCACCAAATTAATTTTATTATCTTGATTGTATTAGCCCTAATATTTTATCTTTGGTTGTTTAATACTTACATCTTATGAAGTTTATCGTTTCCTCGTCACAATTATTAAAACAACTGCAGCAAATAAGCGGTGTTATTAATGCCAACACTGTTTTGCCAATACTGGAAGATTTTTTATTTGAAATTGAAACGAATAAATTAACTGTGGTTGCTACAGACCTGGAAACTGTTATGAAAGTGAGGCTTGATATTGAATCTAAGGAAAGTGGTAAGGTTTGTATACCATCAAAAATTTTATTAGATTCATTAAAGAACATTGCCGAACAGCCGCTTACTTTTAATATTGATAAAACATTTGCGGTGGAGATAACGAGCAACAATGGCAAGTATAAAGTAATGGGTGAAAATCCTGATAACTTTCCAAAAGAACCCGTTGCTGATACTGCAACAACTTTCAATATGCCTTCTTCATCATTAGTTACTGCCATAAATAAAAGCCTGTTTGCGGTTAGTAACGATGATTTAAGGCCTGCCATGACGGGTGTTTTTTTTGAGCTTGAAACAACCGGGTTAACCTGTGTGGCTACGGATGCTCACCGGTTGGTGAGATTTAAAATAACAGATGTGAGCTGCCCGAAAACGGATACTTTTATCGTTCCCAAAAAACCTTTGAACTTATTAAAGAGCGCTTTGCCTAATAATCAGGATGAGCTCGAAGTATCATACAACAGCAACCATTTATTTGTAAAGCATGGCGGCACAGAACTCGTATGCAGGTTAATTGATGCCAGGTTCCCTGATTACAAAGTTGTAATACCTCTTGATAATCCTTATAAGCTTACTGTTAATAAAAATGACTTTCAAAATGCACTAAGAAGGGTGAGTGTATTTAGTAATAAAAGTACAAACCAGGTGGCGCTTACTATTACCGGCAGTGAATTACAACTGGCCTCACAGGATGTTGATTTTAGCTTTGAAGGTAATGAAAGAATGACCTGTCAGTACGATGGCGAGGATTTGCAAATAGCTTTTAATGCTAAGTTTTTAATTGAAATGCTAAGTGCTGCAGATACCGCAGATGTAACTATTGAATTAAGTACCTCTACAAAAGCAGGGATAATAAAGCCCTCGGAAACAAAGGAAAACGAAGAACTATTAATGTTGGTAATGCCTCTCATGTTAAATAATTAAGACCTCTTATCTATTACAAATTACTTTTAAATCTTCTCCAACTTCTTTGATTTTTTATTATTCGAACTTTCCAGGTTCTTCGTATTTGATAGCATAACCTTTAACACCGGAAATCAATAGTTTTAAGGAACTTGCAAATCAAATTTTTATAAAATGATATGGATTATTTTGGGCCTGATAATATTTGGCCTTACAGGAGTAATAATTAAAAATAATATTGCCCTTTCAAAGTATGGTAAAACAGGCCGGTTCATCGGTTTGTTATTAGTACTGGTGGGTATTATAACCGCCGGTGTTGTACAAATTGATGCTGGTAATATTGGTGTAAAAGTTTTATTCGGCAGTGTGCAAAAGGATATTCTGCAAAGCGGGCTTCATTATGTAAACCCTTTATTAGATATAAAAACTGTGGATGTTAAAACCCAAAACTATACCATGAGCGGTATGCATGATGAGGGAGAAAAATCCGGCGATGATGCTATCCGTGTTTTAGCAAGTGACGGATTAGAAGTTACCATTGATCTAACGGTTTTATATAGAGTAGTTTCAGCAGATGCTCCAAGGCTTTTAAGAGAAACAGGGCTGGATTTTAAGGATAAAATTGTAAGGCCGATAACCCGTACCAAGATCAGGGATAATGCCGTTTACTACCAGGCCGTAGATCTGTTTAGTACGAAAAGAGATGAATTTCAACAGCGTATCTATAAAACAATTGAGGCTGACTTTAAAAAACGCGGACTTATGCTTGAGCAATTATTGGTAAGAAATATTACTCTTCCTAATTCAGTAAAAGCGTCTATCGAATCTAAGATAAATGCAGAGCAAGATGCTAAAAAAATGGAATTTGTCTTGCAAAAAGAAAGACAGGAGGCAGAAAGAAAAAGGGTTGAAGCACAAGGAATTTCAGATTATCAGCGTATTATAAATACCGGACTTACGGATCAGCAATTGCAGTATGAGCAAATAAAAGCTATGAAGGAAATTGCTCTTAGCCAAAATGCTAAAATAATAGTAATGGGAAAAGGTAATACTCCTGTAATATTAGATGCTAAATAGGTAAACCCTTGTTAGTATACTTTAGAAAACTTTAAACACCTTTAATGGAAATCGTTACCATCCGAACCTTCGATAATTATTTTTCTGCAAATATTCTTTTAACCAAACTGCGGCATGCAGGCATTGAATGTTATTTAAAAGATGAATACACAGTTACTATAGATCCATTACTATCAAATGCTATTGGAGGCATAAAATTAATTGTTAAGAAGACTGTTGAGAGTGAAGCCAGGAAAATGCTACAGGCATTTGATAATGATTACAAAAATTATATCACCTGCCCCCGGTGTGGGTCACATGATGTGGTATTGCTACCCAGGCAAAATGCGCAAAATTTTATAACCGCTATTGTGAGTTGGCTTTTCTCAGCATATGCTGTTTCAGCGGAAAATGTATATAAATGCAGCAAGTGCGGGCATGAGTGCGAGGTTTTACCTGAAACCTCCGATACCCAATATTGATTATATGAAGTGCATTGCAATGATACCTGCGAGATATTCTGCCACGCGGTTTCCCGGGAAGTTAATGCAAACTTTGGGAGATAAAACAGTTATCAGGCACACTTATGAAAACACTGTGGCTACAAGATTGTTTGATGAAGTGATAGTAGTTACAGATAGCGATATTATTTTCCAGGAAATTATTAAAAATGGTGGCTATGCTATTATGAGCCGCAAAAATCATGAGAGTGGCAGCGACAGGATCGCAGAAGCGCTTGCTGATTTAGAGGTAGATATTATATTAAATGTACAGGGGGATGAGCCTTTTATAAACCGGCAATCACTTCAAAATTTATTGGCTGTCTTCAATGATACACAAAATCCAGTTCAGGTGGCTTCTCTTATGAAAATAATTACTGATATGGAATTGATAAATAATCCTAACTGCGTTAAGGTAACAGTAGACGGAAATATGAATTCATTACTATTCAGCCGGAGTGCAATCCCATACCTTAGAGATAAGGAGAGTTTAGCAGTCTATTATCAACATATTGGAGTTTATGCCTTTAGAAAACCAGCCTTAATAAATTTCACTAACTGGAACCCGACTCCATTAGAGATTGCCGAAAAAATTGAATGCCTTAGGTATCTGGAACATGGGATATCACTTAAAATGGTAATTACTTCTCATACCGGAATCTCTATTGATACTCCTTTCGATTTACAAAAAGCCCGTGAGGTTTTTACGCACCAAACTAAATCATAGTTTTTTATGTCACTCCTAATATAACTCTATATACGTAGGTTAAATTATGAATTAACTACATAAGTGAGGATTTTTTTACCCGAATGAATTGTAATTCGGTAACTTCCAACAAATGCCTTAATAGTACAAAACGGGTTGGCATATTAATAGTATTTATTAGAAATATTCATTTTTCAAAGGTCACATTCAAATTATTATCATACATGGACTTAGTCTGTTTTTCACATTTAAGATGGAATTTTGTTTATCAAAGACCTCAACATTTATTAAACCGGTTTACTAAAACATATCGCGTTTTTTATATTGAGGAGCCTATATATAATAGTGAGAATAAAAATTATTACCATGTTTCTTCAATAGCAAATAATTTATTGGTAGTTGTGCTTCATCTTGAGCATAATCTTTCTGAGGATCAAAGTATTATTATACAGCGAGATCTTCTTAACCAACTATTTCATGATCATAATATACTCAATTATTGGTTTTGGTATTATACTCCAATGGCTCTTACTATTAGTAATCAATTTAACCCCAGGCTTATTTTGTATGATTGCATGGATGAATTATCTGCTTTCAAATTCGCCCCCCCTTCTTTAAAAAATCTCGAAAATGAATTGTTTCAAAAAGCCGATATAGTGTTTACAGGCGGGTATAGCTTATATGATTCAAAAAAAACATCTCACCACAACATTTATCCTTTCCCCAGCAGTATTGATAAAGATCATTTTGCTAAAGCCCGTGGCATCATGCAAACTCCTGCAGATCAGGCCGCCATACCAGGTCCGCGTTTTGGTTTTTACGGAGTTTTAGATGAGAGATTTGACCTTGAACTGTTAGCAGAAGTTGCTAGCCGTAAACCGGAGTGGCAGTTCATAATCATTGGTCCGGTAGTTAAAATTGACCAGGGGAATCTACCAATACTAAGTAATATTCATTATCTCGGCAGTAAAAATTATGACGAATTACCAGCCTACTTAAACGGATGGGATATTGCAATCATTCCATTTCTTTTAAATGATTCCACAAGGTATATAAGCCCAACTAAAACCCCTGAATACCTGGCAGCAGGTAAGCCTGTCATCTCCTCTTCCATTGCAGATGTTGTAAACCCCTATGCAATTAATAACCTGGTTATGATAGCAGATAATGCGGATGATTTTATAAAAGTGGCAGAAAAAGAATTAAATATTAGTGATAAAAGTAAATGGCTGGAGGATGTTGATATTTTATTATCCGATATATCATGGGATAAAACATGGCTGGATATGGCACAAATAATAGAAAATACAATGACTGGAAAAAAAAATTTATTAACCCCCTTAAATGAAGAAGTATATGTTTGATTATTTAATAGTAGGAGCAGGTTTTGCAGGCAGCGTGCTTGCCGAAAGATTAGCAGTTAAGGCTAATAAAAAAGTTTTAATTGTAGATAAAAGAAATCACATAGGAGGAAATGCTTTTGATTTCTATAACAATGATGGAATTTTTGTTCATAAATACGGTCCTCATATATTTCACACCAATTCCAGGGAAGTGCTGGATTACCTGAGTCAGTTTACGGCATGGAGGCCTTACGAACACCGGGTATTAGCAAGTGTGGATGGTCAGTTATTACCAATACCTATCAATTTAAACACCATCAATAAAATGTATGGCCTAAACTTAAGCTCTGATGAGGTTGAAGCTTTTTTTAAATCAAAGGCTGAAAAATTAGATAGAGTTATTACCTCAGAAGATGTTGTAGTAAGTAAAGTAGGAAGAGAGCTTTATGAAAAATTTTTTAGGGGGTATACTATTAAACAATGGGATCTTGATCCTGCTGAATTAGATGCTTCTGTTACAGCACGTGTACCCACAAGAACAAATAAAGATGACAGGTATTTTACCGATACCTACCAGGCAATGCCTTTACATGGGTACACAAGAATGTTTGAAAAAATGTTATCACATCCTAATATTAAGGTGATGATAAATACTGATTATAAAGAGATCGTTGATTCCATTCCTTATAAGAATATGATATATACAGGACCAATAGATAGTTATTTTAACTATTGCTATGGTGTATTACCTTATCGTTCTCTGGAGTTTAAATTTGAGACTATAGAAGCAGAAAAATTTCAGCCAACCGGAACAATTAATTTTCCAAATGAACATCCCTATACCCGAATAACTGACTTCAAATATTTAACCGGCCAAAAGCATCCTAAAACTGCTATTGTGTACGAATATCCAAAGGCTGAAGGGGATCCCTACTATCCCGTGCCAAGGCCAGAAAATTCTGAGACTTATAAAAAATACCAGCAATTAGCTTCAGCAATGACAAATACCTGGTTTGTTGGTCGCCTGGCAACCTATAAATATTATAATATGGATCAGGTAGTTGCTCAGGCTTTAACGCTGTTTAAGAAATTGTTGCAACGCCAACCTGAAACTCATTTTAATGGACAAAAAAAATCACAATTGCAATCCTGAGCTTTGGGACGGCATCGAGTGTACGATAAACCGGATTAAAGGTGAATATAAAGATCAGCTTTAGTTCTCAGGGCATTATACCAGGGAAGATGATTTGGATAATATTGCCGATTTGGGTATTAAGACGCTTCGCTACCCGATTTTGTGGGAGCATCATCAGCCAACTATTGGTAAAGAGATAGATTGGAGTTGGACTGAGAAACAATTACACAATCTGCAGACGAAAGGCATAAATCCAATAGTTGGACTGGTACATCATGG
>JBDSAQ010000233.1:0-8789 GCA_039922095.1 Ginsengibacter sp.
GATGTATTTTCTACCTCACTTGGCTATACTGATTTTGATAATTCTATTTTCAATCATAGCTATTCTGATATGAATGGCAATACCACTATAATTGCCAGGGCTTGTGATCTTGCTGCCAGAAAGGGAATTATTTCTGTTGTAGCTGCAGGTAACGAAGGCAATTCATCATGGCATTTTATTTCAAGTCCGGCCGATGCAGATAGTGCATTAACTGTTGGGGCGGTGAGCAACACAGGGGCTGTAGCAGGTTTTAGCAGCTATGGACCTTCCAGCGATGGACAAATTAAACCCACAGTAGCTTCTGTTGGGCAGGGTACCGCTGTAGCCAATACTAATAATCAGCCCGAATTTGGCAATGGTACTTCATTTGCCACACCCAATATGGCCGGCCTTATAACATGTCTGTGGCAAGCTTTCCCTGATTTTACCAACATGGAAATTATTGAGGCTGTAAAAAAGAGCAGCAGCATTTATACAACTCCAAATGACAGGATAGGATATGGAATTCCTAACTTTCGTAAAGCATATGATGATCTCTTTGAGCAAAGAGCTTTAAAAAATGTTAATACAATTTTAGGTACAGAATGGATAAAGGTTTATCCTAACCCATTTTCAAAAAACTTCAGCGTACTTATAAATCCAACACAAACTGGAACAACGATTTTAAACTTGTATGATAACACCGGAAAACTGTATCAAACAAAAACAGTAAACATTCAAAGCAATCAGCCCCAACTAATACAGTTCACTAATCTGCAACCTTTAGCAACAGGCATTTATATTCTTAAATACAGTGATGGGATAAATAAAAAAAGTATTCGCTTATTAGGTCAATAATTTTTTTGGGTATAAAAATAAAGCTGCAAACAATGTATCAGCCTTCATTTCATACCCTTTTAATAATTCCGTTTTAATCAGGTTCATTGGAAATTTCTCTCTGATAAAATCCACTACTTCTTCATTTTCTTTTTTAAAAACTGAACAGGTGATATACAATAAATACCCTCCTGGTTTTAAGTGGAGTATAACATTCGTAACAATCTGCTTTTGCAAAGCACTGTATTTTTTAATTTGATTTTTATCAAAGTAAAAAAGTTGTTCTGGTGTACGGGCCCATGTGCCGGAACCTGTGCATGGCACATCGGCAATAATAAGATTATACTCTTTATCATTCAATCCGGTGTTATGGTCCCAGCAGGTTGGGGCGCTGTAAGCGACCTGAACACCAGAAAGATCACTTACAAATGATGTATAATTTTTTATTCCTGCTTTTGTAAAACGTTGTTGCAGATTTTGCAAAATAGATTTTCGCTTATCGCTAACAGTAAGGTTTATAAAAGGATTAATATCATAAGCCATTATTGACTTTCCCCCGCTTGCTGCACAGCAGTCCCAAACATTTATTTCAGATTGTTCTCCATAGCTTTCCGGGCCAATTGCCAAGTTTATAAACTCCCCTACCCTTTGAGAATTATAATCCTGTACAGCCGCTTCTTTATCTAAATCAATAACTGCATCAATCTTTGAGGAGTTTGGTAATGCAATACAATCTTCTGAAATAATTTTATACTTTATAGAGGCTGTCTGCAGCTTTTGTATAACATCCTTCCCAAATCCAGGCCTTGCTCTTATAAAAAGGTTAGGCTGATTCAAGAATGAAAAGCTTAGCTTTTTATAATCAACATCATTACTTAATTCCCCGCCAAATGGGAAAATATTTTCAATTTCCAATTGCCGGTTCCCAATTAATAGTTTTTCTATTACCGGTTTAGTTATTATACCATTCCATTCGGGTTTTAAAGATTGCAAAAACTCAGAAGTAGTTTGTTCACATAAAAAAAATCCAACTAATATTCTTTCTTCAACAGGTATATTTTTTAATGCATGCCCTAAACGGAAATAATCATAGCATAATGCAGAGATTAATTTTCTATCCTTACTTCCATGTTTTTTATTTTTTTTAAAATAATCTTTTAAATAGAAATGCAGGGGCATACCAGGTTTATAAGAAATTAATAAACCCTTAGCAACAGCCAGATGAGATGAGTAGTTGAACAAATATTTTGATTGGAGTTTTAAACTTAGCGTTTATTTTTATATAGTTCAGTTAACTTTTGGAATGGGAATGAAGAAATTTTTAATTCTTTCTTTATTCCCGTACAGGTTATTAAAAGATTGGCTGCCATACTTGCCGCTCTCTATAACTAATTCTTTAGTATCTATTTACAAATGAAAAAGATTATTTTGTACTTTATCTCTGATTTTTTCGTTGTATACCCTGAAAGGCCATCCTTATTGTAAAGCAACATGATATTATTAATTAAAATAAAAGCGAAAGCTTTATTATATCTATCATTATTATTCCTGCAAACATTCATTTTTCTTTCATTTTCCCAGGCACAACATGTGCAATTTGAACATATTGGTACCAGTGAGGGCCTGTCTCAAAGTACTGTTATATGTATTTTCCAGGATAGCCGGGGTTTTATGTGGTTTGGAACCAGGGATGGTTTAAATAAATATGACGGATATAAATTCACAGTTTATAAGTATGAGGCAGATAATGAAAACAGCCTCAGTAATAATTCTGTTTATGATATTACTGAAGATGCCAGTGGTAATCTTTGGATAGGCACATGGGGAGGAGGATTAAATAAATTTGATTGGGAAAAAGAAAAATTTACCCACTATAAAAATAATCCGAAAGATCCTTACAGCATAGCGAAAGATTATATAAGCAAAGTGCTGGAAGACAAAGCAGGAAATTTATGGATATCAGCTGAAGGGGGTGGGCTAAACATGTACGATAAAAATACCAATAAATTTACCAGCTATGTCCACAACGATAAAGATCCTAAAAGTATTAATGATAATCTGATAAGGGATATTGTAGAAGATAAAGAACATAACCTTTGGATAGGAACAAGTACCAGCCTGGATTTGTTTGATAAAAAATCTAAAACATTCAGGCATTTTAAATATGATGTAAAACAAAAGGCCCCAATAGCCTCTAATACTGATTGGACACTTTTTTTAGATAGTAAAGATCAGCTGTGGGTGGGTACTCGTGGAGGCGGAATCGCTTTATTTGATAAAAAAAATGGAACGTTCACAAATTTTATTAATAAAACAGATGAAAAGCATCCTCTACCCCTGAATATTATTAGAAAAATAAGGGAAGATGATAAAGGCAATTTATGGATTGGAACTGAAAATGGAGGGGTATGTGTATTTAATATGCAAACCAAAACCTTCCAAAATTTTGCGCAGGATGAGGCTGATAATTCCAGCTTAAATGATAACTCTATCTGGTCAATATATAAGGATACAAAAGGAAATATGTGGATTGGCACATTCAGTTCGGGACTTAATTTTGTAAATCAGGAGGCTACTAAATTTATACATTACAGGCATACCTCTTCCCCGTTGAGTTTAAATAACAATAAGGTATTAGCCATTTTTGAAGATTCCAAAGAGAATCTTTGGATTGGCACAGATGGCGGGGGGATAAATTTATTTAATTCTAAAGCCGGCACATTCACTCACTACATGCATGATGAGAGCAAAAAAAATAGTTTAGGGGGAAACTACATCCTGGATATTATTGAAGATAGTGAAGGTAATTTGTGGTTTGGCACCTGGGGTAATGGTTTAACAGTATTCAATAAAGATAAAAATACCTTTAAGCATTTCAAATATGACCCATCAGATCCAAATGGGTTGAGCAGTCCAAATATCAGGGCAATTTTTGAGGATGATGAAAAAAATATCTGGGTTGCAGAATATGGCATGGGTATTAGCCTGTATGATAAAAAAGCCGGAAATTTTATTCATTATATAAATGATCCTGCTAACCCTGAAAGCATTGGCAATAATTTCGTGAATCTGATTTGGCAGGATAAAGACCTGAATCTTTGGGTTGGAACAAATGGCAGTGGGCTGGATCTGTTCAATAGAAAAACAAAAACTTTTACCCATTTTATAGATAAAGAGAGCAAGAATAATATCAGCAACAATGATGTTTACTGCATTACAGAAGATAAGAATGGTGGTTTATGGATTGGAACCGGCAATGGATTAAAGAGGATGGATAAGAAGACCGGCATATTTAATAAATATTATATTAAAGATGGTTTGCCAAGCAATACAATTTCGGGATTACTGATTGATGATAAAGAAAACTTATGGATCAGCACATTCAATGGAATATCAAGGTTTAACCCAAAAACCAAAGTTTTCAAAAACTTTGGTATAAATGATGGTTTGCAATCAAAGGAATTTAAAATGAATTCCGCCTTTAAAAGCCATACAGGAAAAATGTATTTTGGCGGCATTAATGGCTTTAATGAATTTAACCCTGAGAGCATAAAAGAAAAGACTTATGAACCCCCTCTTGTACTTACTGACTTTCAAATATTCAATAGCCATGTTCCTATTGCCGGTAATGACGGGCAAAAGTCTCCCTTAAAGAGAAATATTACAAATACAAGAGAATTAGTCTTGTCTTATAAACAGTCTGTTATTTCATTTGAGTTTGCGTCCTTAAACTATGATATTACTGATAAAAAGCAATATTCATATATGTTGGAAGGGTTTGATAAGGATTGGAATAATATCGGCACCAAACATACTGCAACATATACCAACCTCGATCCTGCAAAATATACTTTTAGAGTAAGAGGATTAAATAATGAAGGCGAATGGTCTTCCCGTGAAATAACAGTTAAGCTTACAATTACCCCTCCTTTCTGGTTAAAATGGTGGTTTAAGTTACTTATACTGATGAGCATTGGGGGTACCGGTATAGCATTTTACAAGATTCGTATTAATGCTATAAACAATCAAAAAATAAAATTACAGCAACAGGTTAACGAACAAACTCATCAATTAATACAATCCACTGAATTAGAACATAAGGCCAGGGAGGAAGCTGAAAAAGCCCGGCATGAAACTGACCAGGCTAACCTGGAACTGGAAAGAAAGAATAAAGAACTGGAACAATTTGCATACATCGCTTCGCATGATCTGCAGGAGCCACTAAGAACTACTTCCAGTTTTGTAAAGCTGCTTCAAAAGCATTACCAGGGGCAAACTGATGAAAAAGCAGACAAGTATTTTACTTTCGTTTTAGATGCTTCTGACCGGATGAAAGTATTGATAAAAAATCTTCTTGATTTTTCAAGGATAGGTAATAAAAAAGAATTGGAGCCGGTAGATTGTAATATAGTTTTAAGTAATGTGCTTGCCGATCTTGGCATAGCAATACTCGAATCAAAAGCTGATATTACCCATACTGCATTACCAGTTATAAATGGTTATTCTACAGAAATAAAGCAGTTGTTTCAAAACCTTATTACTAATGCCATCAAATTTAGAAAGGAAGGTGCTGTTCCCCGGATAAATATTTCAGTGAAAGAAATACCAGGATATTGGGAATTTTCATTTAAAGATAACGGCATTGGAATAGAAGAAAAACATAATGAAAAGATATTCGTTATTTTTCAGCGTTTGCATACCAGAACTGAATATGAGGGTTCAGGTATCGGGCTTTCGCATTGTAAAAAAATAGTCGAATTACATAAGGGCAAAATTTGGGTAGAGTCCACACCCGGCAACGGAAGTACTTTCTTTTTTACGGTTCGTAAAATGAATATAAAACAGGATAAATTAAATAAAATACCGAATGAGAAATTGAGTAGCATTGTTTAATAAATTGGCTTGATTTTATTATGCCTTGAAATAATATTTTAGCTAATTCAGCGTTATATATTAACCATTTCTCTGTTTGCGTTTGTGTGATCTATTTACTAAAACAATACCTATGCAACAAAAATTAAAATCCATCCTGCTGATTGATGATGATGAACCTACTAACTTCTTCAGCAGCCTGCTTATTGAAGATGCTGATTGCACAGAAAATATCCAGATTGCCGAGAGTGGCCAAAGAGCGCTTGGATTGCTTAACAGTGATGTTCTTCCATCTCCAGACCTAATCTTTCTTGATATAAATATGCCTGCCATGGATGGCTGGGAATTTCTCGAAAAATATAAGCAATTACCAAAAGAGCATCAGGGTAAAATTGTAATAATTATGCTAACCACTTCTCTTAATCCTGACGATAGGGAAAAAGCCAGCAAAATAAAAGAGATTTCAGGATTTGAAACCAAGCCATTAACCCCGGAATTAATTAATAAAGTACTATTAAAATATTTTCATTCTCCAACCGAAGTTCAATTAAACCCTGAGCTCACTAAATCAATTTAATCCAATGACCCCCAAATTAAAAATATTACATCTTGAAGATCTGCAAAGTGATTCAGAACTAATCACAATGCAATTGAACAAAGCAAATATGCAGTTTGAGAATTTAGTTGTTGATACTAAAACAGAATTTATTTCAGCGCTTACACACTTTAATCCTGATATTGTTCTCGCTGATCATTCTCTTAATTCTTTTAATTCTATGGAAGCGCTTAAAATTGTTAATGAGGGTAACAAAAATATTCCTTTTTTATTGGTCACTACTGCTGTGTCGGAAGAACTTGTTGATAACATAATGAAAGAAGGCGCTAAAGGATATATATTAAAAGATAACCTGGATAGCTTGCCTGATGCAATAAAAAAAGCACTTGATAAGATTTTTTTTGATGGTGAGGGATATCCTGAGATAGAAGTTATCCCAGAAGAGAAACTTTATGATTTAAGAATGCTGGAAGAGATGGATGATAATGAATACCTGGCAGAAATACTCTCTATCTTTTTAGATGAAACTCCTAAGGAATTAAAAGAAATGAAAATGGCCGCGGCTTCTAAAAGAACAAGCGTAGTTTCTAATAAAGCGCATAAACTAAAAAGCAGCTCAGGCCTTTTAGAAGCTAACAGGCTTTCAAAAGTTTTGATGCAAATAGAAATAACCTCAAAATCAGAGAACAATGGAAATGAGCTTATAAGACTCGTTGACGAAGCAGAAGGTGAATACAAAAAAATAGAAAGTTTATTGCAGGCTCATTTAAAAACTATTTCTTAAAAAATGCTTTAAATCTGTGTAACTTTTATATTTATTAATTTCTTTCCCAGAATTATTGATCATGGGGTCTTTATACAAAGACTAATCAAATACATACCGTAGCTACTGGTTATGTTATTTCTTGCATATCAAAAATTTACGTTTACTAATCTCTAAATAATCTTCTATCCATTAAAAATGGAAGTTTTTAAGTAGCCCTGTCCAATAAAGTTTCATCTTAAAGAAAAGAATTGCCGGAAGGTTTTTACAATATTCAGTTAAGTTGCAGACTAATTTTTTCATACAACTCCTTTGCCTGAAAAGGTTTTGAGATATAATCATTCATCCCTGATGCCAAACATTTGGTTCTTTCAGAAACTAAGGCAGAAGCAGTCATTGCAATAATAGGAGTTTTATTAATAGATTCCTTTATGTTGTTTCTAATATATAGTGTGGTTTCAAAACCATCCATTTCAGGCATTTGGATATCCATTAAAATTATATCGTATTTATTTTTCTCAATCATTATTATTGCTTCTTTCCCATGATTAGCAATTTCAACTAATGCCCCTTGCTTTGTTAATGTATAAGAAGCAACTTTTTGATTTATAAGATTATCCTCAACCAGAAGGATTTTTACATCAGAAAAAGCACGGGATAATTTATTATTTTCTACTTCTTTAGGAGCTACAACTTTGGCAATCCCTTTTTTAATTTCAAGGAAAAAAGAGAAAGTACTTCCAATGCCAGGCTTGCTTGTTACTGATATAGCTCCACCCTGTAATTCTATTAGCTGTTTTGTTATAGTGAGACCAAGACCTGTTCCTCCATATTTTCGGGTGGTAGCACTTGAAGCTTGTGTAAAGCTTTCAAATATTGATTCAAGTTTATCTTCAGGTATACCGATTCCTGTATCTTCTATTGCAAACTCTAATTTCACTTTTGCGTCATCCTCACTGAGCAATTTAACCTTCACTTTCACTTCTCCTTTCTCTGTAAATTTTATAGCGTTACCAATTAAATTTGTCAATATCTGGTTTAATCGTACGGGGTCTCCTATTAATACAGGGTGTATGTTATTATCAACCTCACTTGTTAATGACACTCCTTTACTTTCTGCCCTGAACTGGGTAATTTTTATACTATTTTTTACAACATCTTTAAATATGTAATCAACCTCTTCAATTAAAATTTTGCCGGCAACAATTTTAGTTACGTCAAGAATATCATTTATAATAACCAATAAATTAGATCCGGATTCTCTTATAGTATCAACATACTCTTTTTGTTCTCCGGTTAGCTGTGTTCCTGCTATCAGTTGTGTCATCCCGATTATTCCGTTCATGGGAGTTCTTATTTCATGGCTCATATTAGCGAGAAATTGTTCCTGTGTTTTCCTGGCTTCGTCTGCTTCCAGTTTTGCTTTTACAATTTCCAGTTCAGCATTTTTTCTTTCAGTTATATCCTGCATAGATCCTATCATCCTTACAGGTTTTTTTGCATCATTTGTAGAAATAAAACCTCTGGTAAGCATATAGGCATAGGTGCCATCTTTTCTTAAAAAACGATGATCACATTGCCATGAAGGATCCCCGGAAAAAATTACCTTATTAAGGCTGTCAACAATTTTTCTTCTTTCTTCAACATGCAGGCCGCACACCCAAAAATTATGTGGAATGTCGTTTTCAATTGTATTATCCGGTAAATAATTTTTTAACCCCTGACCCATCCATAAAACTTTATCAGTGAGTAAATTCCAATCCCATAAAATATCATTGGTTG
>JBDSAQ010000234.1:0-9275 GCA_039922095.1 Ginsengibacter sp.
ATTATTACTTGGCTGCCCATTTGGCTGCCCAGTTTCTGCTGCCGTGGCCGGTGTCCCGAGGGTGATCGAGAATATTTTTGAAGGCTCTGAGAATCGCTTAAATGAAATTTATCTCAGATACCTATCCGAATAAATTCATTGTACCCCGGAGTTCTCGGTCAGCCTCTCCCCACCAGCCACCGACAATTTGGAATGCACCCTTTCTATTTTAAGTAAGTAAACTTCATTAAAAATAATTAGTTTCATAGTACATAATTTCCTTTAATTACTTATTTATTTCATTATGAAAATATTTATTTATTTTTTCGTCATTACGTTTAGCGCTTTCTCCTGCGGATCAAGTAAGCATGCCCGTAGCGCTGATTGGATACCATTGTTCGATGGTAAGTCATTTAAAGATTGGAAGGTTGGTTCCAATGCCAGTACATTTACAATAGAAGATGGGGCTATTGTTGCCCATGGAGAAGTTGCGCATTTGTTTTATGTTGGCGATATACAAAACCATAACTTTAAAAACTTTGAATTTAAAGCACAGGTAATGACCACTCCCGGATCTAATTCAGGAATATATTTTCATACAGGCTACCAGGAAAAAAGCTGGCCATCCAAAGGATATGAAGTACAGGTGAATAATTCTCATACTGATTGGAGGAGAACAGGAAGTTTATATGCCATTGAAGATGTTAAAGAGGTATTTGCAAAAGATAATGAATGGTTTACCGAGTACATAAGAGTTGAAGGTAGAAAGGTTGTTGTTAAAATAAATGATAGAACAGTTGTAGAATATACTGAACCAGATAATGTACGGCGCACCGGCGATATGTCTGGTCGTTTAATCTCCAACGGTACATTTGCCTTACAGGGCCATGATCCCAAAAGCAAAGTTTATTTTAAAGATATTTTGGTAAAGGCCTTGCCGGATTAGTTTCAGGTCAATCTCCCACCTCTGAATTGCCCTTACCCTTTGGCATGATTTATACAGTGCATAAAAGGACCTCACCTAATCCTCTCCAAAGGAAAGGACCTTGAATATGTTATATTATTCCTGGGGGTGAGGTTAAACACCTTTCAAATGAAAACAAAATCCCCTGCAACATCCGCTTCGTCTATAAATGATTTATTAAGAAAAGGAAAGCGTTCTGCCTTTCCCGCTGATATAAAGCCTATGCTGGCAACACTTGTTGATGAACCTGTAGAACAGGAAGGCTGGTTGTATGAGATTAAATGGGATGGTTACAGGGCCCTTGGATATATGAACAATGGCACTGTGGAAGTGCGTTCAAGAAACAATAAATCCTTTAATGAAAAATTTTACCCTGTTTATGAAGCATTGAAAAGCTGGAAAATAAATGCTGTTGTTGATGGTGAAATAATAGTAACCAATGATAAAGGTATCCCGGATTTTAGCAGCCTTCAGGCCTGGCGCAGCGAGGCAGACGGGCACCTGGCATTTTATCTCTTTGATATTTTATGGCTGGATGGTGTTGATCTTATGAACCTTACACTTACTGATCGCCGGGAGATATTGCGAAGCGTTATTCCCCGTAGTGGTATTATTAAATTAAGTGAAAACTTTGAAGCAACCGGACAGGAATTTTTTGCTCTCGCAGATAAAATGGGACTTGAAGGCATTATGGCTAAAAAGCCAACCAGTTTTTATACGCCAGATCTTAGAACTAAAGATTGGGTAAAGATAAAAACAGAAAAGCGCCAGGAAATGGTTATTGGTGGATATACAAAAAATGAAAACACTAATAAACAATTTAGTGCTTTGTTAATTGGCTTATATGAGAATGGCGAGTTCAATTTTGTTACCCCTGTTGGTACCGGCTTTACCAATAAACTGCAAAGCGAACTTCTGCAAAAATTAAAACTATTACAAACAAACGAATGCCCGTTTAAAACAGTTCCTGATTATAATAAGCCATCGAGGTTTCGGCCAAATCCACCAAAGGCTGAAGTTACCTGGGTAAAGCCAGAGTTAGTGTGTGAAATAAGTTACCGTGAAGAAACAAGAGATGGCGCTATTCGCCATCCATCTTTTAAAGGCTTGCGTGAAGATAAATATGCAAGAGATGTGGTAAGAGAAAAGTCAATGGCTATTGCAGAAATCGAAGAAGAAAAGAATGCCTTGCATACAAACAAAATGATCTCCTCTCCCGGTAAAAAAGAAAGAAAAACTTTATTGAACCCTAAAGATGAAATGCAAACCCGGAACGTTGGCGGGCATGACCTTAAATTTACTAATCTTAGTAAAATATACTGGCCTAAGGAAAAGGTTACAAAGCGAGACATGCTAAATTATTATTACCAGGCAGCGCCATTCATTTTACCTTATGTAAAAGATAAACCCCAAACACTTAACCGTTATCCTCATGGCATTGAAGGCGAAACTTTTTATCAAAAAAACGTAAAAGGAAAAGTGCCCTCATGGATAAAAACATTCCCTTACCATAGCGAAAGAGATGGAGAGGATAAAGAATTTTTAGTATGTACTGATGAGGCAAGCCTGCTGTACATAGCATCTCTCGGGTGTATTGAAATTAATCCGTGGAGCAGTACTGCGCAAACGCCTGATAACCCTGACTGGTGCATCATTGATCTTGATCCTGATAAGAATACCTTTAACCAGGTTATAGAAGCCGCATGTGTTACCAAACAAATTCTGGATGCTATTGGTGTAACTTCTTATTGCAAAACTTCGGGATCAACCGGGCTGCATATTTACATTCCCCTGGGAGCAAAATATATTTATGAAGATTCAAAAGAGCTTGGCAGGGCAATAGCTAAACTGGTACAAAAACAACTACCGGCATATACAAGTATTGAACGGAAAATAGCAGACAGGGAAGGTAAGATGTATATTGATTTTCTACAGAACCGGCCACAGGCTACAGTTGCCGGCCCATATTCTCTCAGGCCAAAACCCGGCGCTACAGTGTCAATGCCACTCCATTGGGAAGAAGTTAAGAAGGGCATGAGCATCCGGGATTTCACCATCTTTAATGCAGTGGCCAGGCTTAAAGAGCAAGGAGATATATTTAAAGGAGTACTGGGAAAGGGGATTGATTTAAAAAAAGCGAGGAAAAAGATTGACGGGATCATAATTAAGTGACCTCGATTATGCGTTCTTATTGCCAAAGCTTTGAAAGTGAAACCGATAAACTGCAATATGCTTAAGAGACATAAATTTTATTTTTTTCCCCGATACACACAATGGTAACCCCGGGCCCTGGTCATCAGTAAGGACGTTTGAAGTGAAAGCAAATTGATGTATGTGTGAAGTTGTTGGTGAGTGTACAATTGAATCATTAATCCATCAATATTGTGTTTATGCACAGAATGCCATTAACCTGGTAGTAGCCCTATTTTATAGCTTAAAATATAGTTAATACTAATTTTAGGTGAGAGCTAATTGTATTTATCAAATGATTTATTTCAAAAGGCTTGTGTATAAAATCATCAGCATTGGATTTTTCAAGTGCATTTTTCTTTTCAGGATTAGCTGAAAATAAGATTATTGGTATAGTAAGTTTTTGCTTGAGCTCTTTACAAATCTCTATACCTGACTTACCCGGCAAATTTATATCTAATAAAATAAGGTGGGGGTTATAAGTTGAAACAACTTCAGGCACATTAAAACCTGTTGAATGCGTTTGCACATTAAAACCATGTGATGTTAAAAGGTATCTGGCTATCTCTAAAATATCCTGATCATCATCAACTATTAAAATTTTTTTCATTGGATGGATTATGTGACAATAATTATTTGATACGCAGGCAGACCAGAACAAGAAACATTATAAGCCATGCTATAATAATGGTTCCTATAACGGGGAAGTGGGTGGAATTATTGCGACTTAAAATAAGTTTGATGAATAAATTATATTCTATCCGATCTAAGCCGTAAGTGATCCTTTAAATGCGTTGCCGGCCCCATTCAATATTGAAGCGGTTTTAAAATGAGATGGTTTTTATCCTATATTTATCAATACAAATAGAGATAGTTAAAAACATATGGAATGAGAAAACTTTTTATCATCATACTTCTTATCATCACATCATATTTTGTAATAGCTCAGTCAAAGGAAAGGATTAAAGTCACTGATATGTTACAAATAAAATCCGTCAATAACATTACTATTACAGATGATGGAAGCAGGGCCGCATTCACAGTATTAAGTATTGAGCCGGATACGGCAAAATGGGAACACAAATATGTTACGCAGGTATGGGTGGTGGCCACCAATGGCTCACAGCCACGCCAGATAACTTTTGTGAAAGAAGGCGCTTCGCAACCCAAGTGGAGCTATGATGGAAAACAACTTGCTTTCGTTCGCTCAGTAGACGGCAAACCGCAAATATTCCTGCTTGGTTTTGATGGGGGTGAAGCAGTACAGTTAACAAAATTTAAATATGGAGCAGGTAATCCGGAGTGGAGTAAAGATGGTAAACACATTTTATTCACTTCCCAAATTCCGTTAAAGGATCTGCTTTCAGATTCTGTTTTAAATATTAAGAAAGAAATTCCACAATGGCCATTTGAAAAACCAGGTTTTGAAGGCAATGCTAATTTAAAAACGGATACTGCAAAAGCCAACCCTGACGGAAATATGGAAGAACTAAGAGCTTACCTCGCCGCTGATGAAAAAGACAATAAAGCAAAAGTGCTTGACAGGCTTAACTTCCAGGAAGAAGCGGTTACTTCATCAAATATTAATTTTAGCCATGTTTTTATTACAGAGACTGCTCCGGGGGCTGTAGCTAAAGCAGTTACTAATGGTTTCTATTCCTATACCAATGCACATTTTATTAATGATAATAGTATTATAACCGAGGGTGAGGGCAATGATAAGGAGCATCCGGACAGGCGGTTGGAATCAGAAATTTTCCGCATCAATATTGATGGAACAGGATTCAGAAAAATATTGGGAAAGGATAGTATGAGTTATAATACCCCTGCAATATCCTCCTCCGGAAAATGGCTTGCATATTCATACAATAAAACTGGTTTTTTTGTATCCCAGGATTCACTTGCAATAATTCCATTGAACGGAAAAGAAGAAAATAGGATCAAGGTCCCTTTTGATAGAAATAAACAAAATCTTGCCTGGAGCAAAGATGAAAAATTTCTTTACTTCACTTCGCCAGCTAATGGAGGTGTAGTATTGGTAAGGTTTAACATTGATACAAAAAAAACTGAAACACTTACTGATTTTAGCAGCGGTGTTTCCAGTTATGCTCTCAACGGAAATAAACTCTTGTTTGCAAAAACAGCAGTTGAAAATCCTTCTGAATTATATCTTGCTGATGCGGCTGCTAAAAACCCACAACTCATTTCATCTTTCAACACTACATGGTTAAAAAACAAACAACTTAGCTTTCCGGAAAAACACACTTTTACCAATAATAAGGGATTGATTGTTGAATATTGGGTAATGAAGCCGGTTAATTATGAAGCCGGTAAAAAATACCCTTTATTGCTGGAGATACATGGAGGCCCTGCTGCTATGTGGGGTCCCGGTGAAAGTACTATGTGGCATGAGTTCCAGTTTTTTTGTGCAAGAGGCTATGGGGTAGTATATAGTAATCCGCGGGGCTCCGGGGGATATGATCTTGATTTTTTAAAAGGGAATGTGAGTGATTTTGGAAATGGCCCGGCAAGTGATGTATTAACTGCATTAGATAAAACCGTTGCAGAAGAATGGGCAGATACCAGCAAGTTGCTTATTACCGGCGGCTCTTATGCCGGCTATCTTGTTGCATGGATAATAGGTCACGACAATCGTTTTAAGGCCGCCTGTTCGCAGCGTGGTGTGTATGACCTGAGTACTTTTTTTGGCGAAGGCAATGCATGGCGTTTGGTACCTTCTTATTTTGGAGGTTACCCATGGGAGAAAAAGGTAAAAGAGTTATTGGATAAAGAATCGCCTATTAATTATGTTCAAAACATTACAACCCCCTATATAATTTTCCATGGTGAAAATGATTTAAGAACAGGAGTTGTACAAAGTGAAATGTTGTACAAGAGTTTGAAAGTACTTAGCAGGCCTGTAGAGTATGTTCGTCATCCGGGTGCAACACATGAGATCACCAGAAGTGGCAATAACCGCCAACGCATTGATCAAATGTTACGAACCTACGAATTCTTTGAAAGATTCATTAACAGACAATAATATCGCCAATGAAAAAAATTCTTTTTACCCTGCTGATTTTTGCTTTGACTGTAACAGTTTTTGCACACGAGTTCTGGTTGCAACCACATAAATTCATTTTTAATAAAGGTGAAACTGCCATTATCCGTTTTAATGTTGGTGAGAATTTTAAAGGGGAGAATTGGAGCGGAAATAAAAGCCGGATACAAAGATTAATTCATTATTTGCCCTCCGGTAAACATTCTGATATATCGGGTCTTTTGTCAGATAATGCGGGAGACTCATTGCAACTCCCAATAGTGGAAGAAGGTACACACATGGTAGTTTTTAACAGCGTTAACTCATTTATAAATATAGAAGCTGCAAAATTTAACGAGTACCTGAAAGAGGACGGATTAATTAGTGCAGCCACTTACCGCAAACAGCATAGTGAAGAACAGTTAAATGGAAAAGAATATTACCAGAGGAGCGTAAAAACCTTGATGCAGGCAGGTAAACTTAAGACTGATGAAATGCTTTATAAAACCGATCTTCCATTGGACATTGTTCCTTCAAAAAATATATATAGCCTGAGAGCTAAAGCCAGAATCGGGTTTACTGTATACTTTAAACAACAACCCTTGACCGATACAAAAGTAGTGGTATGGCACATTCAGAAATATCCATTGCAAGGTTTAACTACAAAGGAATTTATAACAAACCATAAAGGACAAGTAACTACAGAAATTTCCCCGGCAGGTGACTGGATGATAAGTTGTGTGCATATGGAAAGAAACAAGATTGATACAATTGCTGATTGGCAAAGCTATTGGGGGAGCGTAACTTTTGGGTATTAATCTGATCAGGATTAAATCATCCTCTATCCGGAAGATGCTCTTCGCAAAATGTAATTATCAGGAAAAATGAACAAGCCCGGTAAAAAATTTACGAGCAAGTAATTCATAAAACGGTGCAGAAGTACATAGAAGTATCCAGGGGTGATAGTAGATTTACTATCACTTTATTTAAACACAGGTGTAACTCCCTTAAGCGGCCAGAGTTTCTCCTGCTGATAAAATTTCTTCTTCCTTTGTATAGTTATTGGTCTGTAACATTTGTTCAGATATTGCATGGGTGTGCTTAATATATTTAAACCACACATACCCGACCATAATTAAAGAGGAAGCAATCATATAAATGCTGATGTTTAAAAGGACGTTCATAGGAGATATTTTTTATACAAACTAAATTTAGAAAGATTTATTGTGCAGGAAAATATAAAAAATTTAAACGCAGAAGGATTAACGGAAGGTTAGCACTTATAGGCAAATAAGGAAGCGTAAAACATAGTAAAATCCTATAGTAAGTTTACCTGTATCGAGGAGCAGACTTGAACTGCCGACCTTCGGGTTATGAATCCGATGCTCTAACCAGCTGAGCTACCTCGACATTAATTTCGGAGTGCAAATATAGTTGTTTGAGGAAAACCTGCAAGTAAGCAGGAAGCTAAATTAGATAGTTTTTCCCGGATACTGAGCCAGCCCTATCTCTAAGCAATCCATTGCACAATTAATTGCTTCTGTATTTAATACATACGCCAGTCTTACTTCGTTTTTTCCTAAGCCGGGAGTTCCATAAAATCCTGTTGCCGGGGCTAACATTACTGTTCTGTTGTTGTATGAAAAATCTTCCAGCAGCCATTGGCAAAATAAATCGGAATCATCAATAGGAAGCTTTGCAATAGCATAAAACGCTCCACCCGGTTGTGGACAAAAAACACCGGGAATATTATTTAACCGTTCAACAATTGTATCCCGCCTTAACTTATATTCAGCTTTTGTATTTTCAAAATAATCAGCAGGTAAATCTACCGCAGCTTCTCCCAGAATTTGTGCATAGGAGGGCGGGCTTAATCTTGCCTGAGCAAATTTCATAACTGTTTGTAACACATTTTTATTTTTTGTAACCAGTGCACCTATTCTTCCCCCACAGGCACTATACCTTTTACTAATTGTGTCCATTAATATAACATGATCATCCACGCCTTGTAAATGCATGGCACTGAAATGAGGTTTCTCATAACAGAATTCCCGGTACGCCTCATCAGCAAATAAATATAAACCGTGTTTAATTATTATTGATTTCAGAGTTTCCAATTCTTCCCTGCTATATAAATAACCAGTCGGATTGTTAGGATTGCAAATAACAATTGCTTTTGTTTTAGGTGTAATCACTTTTTCAAATTCTTCGATAGCGGGCAATTGAAAACCATTTTCAATGGAGGAAGTAATTGGCTTAACCACAATATCTGCTGCCACAGCAAAGCCATTATAGTTTGCATAGAAAGGTTCAGGAATTATTACTTCATCACCAGCATCGAGGCAGCTCATAAAACCAAACAAAATAGCTTCACTGCCACCAGTGGTAATTATAATTTGAGTAAAATCCACGTGGATATCAACCTTATTGTAATACTCCACTAATTTTTTTCTATAGCTTTCATTTCCTGCGCTATGACTGTATTCCAATACTTTAAAATCAGCATTTTTAACTGCATCAAGAATTTGTGGAGGAGTTTCTATATCCGGCTGACCTATATTCAGATGATAAACTTTTATGCCTTTCTTTTTGGCTGCCTCAGCATAAGGCACCAGTTTTCTTATTGGGGAAGATGGCATTACTTTACCACGGTGACTAATGAGTAACATTAAACAAAGATAAGCCTGCGGATGCAAAGAATTTGGAAGATACCTACCCTATTATTTATCAGATAGAATTATATAACATGGTTATTGTGATAGTGATTCTGGCTTGATTATTGGCAATGTGAAATAAATTACCAGGTATTATTGTTAACAAAAAAAAGATTATATGAAAACTATTAAAAACGTTACACTCTATGCAAAAAGCTTTATTATTTTATTAATGCTAAGTTTCTTTCAAACAATTGTATGGGCACAGGATGGCGGTGCAGATGTAAATGTAAAAATTACAAAAGAAAGTACTACGTGGTACGCTCAGCCATGGGTGTGGATAGTAGGAGGAGCAGTATTTTTATTATTATTAGTAGCTCTTTTGCGTGGTGGTGGAAATAAAAATTAAGGGCAGGCAGGTATTAGCCAGTTTACTAATTTTCATTAA
>JBDSAQ010000235.1:0-6496 GCA_039922095.1 Ginsengibacter sp.
ACAGTAATACCCGCAGATGTAGTAACGAGACCTTCATTATCAGTAGCCTGTGCTGTTAATGTATACGTACCTGCGGGAACATTTGCCCATGTACAGCTATAAGGATAGGTGGTATCTATACCCAGTAATCTGGTTCCACTATGAAAGGTTACTTTGCTTATTGTTCCGTCCGAATCCACTGCCGTTACTTTCATGGCAATATTTGCTGGCGCTATAAAGTTTGTATTATTTACAGGATTGGTCATGCTTACCGTAGGTGCTATATTTGGAGTTATTACTGAAATTGTTACAGGAGAAGATGTAGTCACCAGTGAGCCATTATCCATAGCCTTTGCAGTTATTATATACGTTCCCGCTGCAACATTATTCCATGTAAAAGTATAGGGGCTTGCATTATCTGTACCTAGTAAGGTATTTCCTTCATAAAAATCCACCTTACTTACAGATCCATCTTCATCATTAGCAATAGCATTTATTATAATACTTGCCGGGGCAGCAAAGCTTGCGCTATCAATAGGGCTGGTAACACTTACTGTAGGCGCTATTGGAGTTGTTGCCGAAACGGTGACAGGAGCAGATGTAGTTACGAGACCTCCATTATCGGTAGCCTGTGCTGTTAATGTATACGTACCTGCGGGAATATTTGCCCACGTACAGCTATAAGGACTGGTAGTATCTACACCAAGTAATTTAGTTCCGCTATAGAATGCAACTTTAGTTATTGTACCATCTGAATCAGCAGCGTTAGCCTTCATGGCAATATCTGCCGGCGAAGTAAAGCTTGAATTATTAACAGGGAAAGTCATACTTACAGTGGGAGCTGTATTTGCTGCCACTGTAACTGTAACAGCAGAAGATGCGGTTTCCATTGAGCCATTGTCAGTAGCTTTTGCAGTTAGGAGGCAGGTTCCGGCTGTAACATTATTCCATGTTAACGAATATGGGCTTGTGTTATCTGTACCAAGTAATGTATTTCCATTATAAAAATCCACTTTAGTTATTGAGCCATCCTGGTCTGCGGCAGTAGCATTTATTGTAATATTTGCCGGTGCAGTAAAATTTGCATTATTTGATGGGCTGGTGATAGTTATAGTTGGTGCTATATTTATAGAACTAACCGAAATAGTAATGGGAGAAGATGTGGTAAAAAGAGAACTGTTATTAGTTGCCTTTGCAGTTAATATATGTGTACCTGAAGCAACGCTGTTCCAGGTAAAAGAATAAGGGCTGGTATTGTCTGTACCGAGTAATGTGCTTCCGTTATAAAAATCTACTTTAGTTACTGAACCGTCTGCATCAGCAGCCGTAGCATTTATTGTAATATTGGAAAAAGGAATAAAGCTTCCATTATTAGCAGGACTGGTAATACTTACCGTAGGCGCCGACTTCGACCTTATTAAAACTGCAGATGTATACGGCTGAAGAATTATGGTACCTGCATAGCTATTGTTTTTACTATCAATGTAGGTTCCATTTAAAGCAACTGATTTAGTTACATTAGTTGCATTAAATTCAAACCTTATAGAATCATCAGGATTTGTTACGACTGCATCAGCTTCATAAACTGATAAATTATCAAGATAATATTTATTCTGATCATCTACTTTAAATACGACAGTAACTGACGGTATTGTAGTTAAAGATGTAAAAAGTATTTCGTAATCACTACGTTGTGTACCTATTTTACGATATTGTATCGGGGTAAGTATGGTATATGGGGTTGGTACCTCTCTAAAAAAAGTGCCTATGGTCATTGTACTATCCACACTGCCTCTAACACTATATCTTAAAATGTAGTTTTTCCCTGCAGTAAGGCCTCCGATTATTGTATACACAGAAGAGTTTCGTGCAGATGGAGTTACCTCAATATAACTTCCATCTAAAAGATCTGCTGTACTTACAGCTGCTGAACATGAACTTAATATTAATTTTAAGGTAGTTGATCCTGTTGAAAGTGCAGCAGAAACTTTATTTACATCTAATAAATTATTAAGTTTATAAGGTACAATTGGTATGGGAGATCTTTTTGAAGCCGCGTCTTTATTATATTGAGCGGTCCATCCTTCTATATCCAGGGATTGTGAAATTGACGCTCCTGAACTTTTTACAAAATTATTAGAAATTACTATCTTATCATCTAACGGCCTTGTATAATAGTTACTGTCAAGCCTGCCAAAAAGGGCAATGTCATCTGCATTTGATTTAAGATATAAAATTTGTTCAGGAGAAATTTTTGAAAATACAATATTATTGGTTATTGTATTATTCCTCATAGGAGCAAGGTAGCTTTGTTGAAACAGGTACATTTGCACCTGATTATCATATAATGTATTATCCTTTGTTATAGTATTACGTGAATTATGCAAGTATAAACCTCTATTTACATTCGAAATAGTATTATTGAGAATTTCAACACCTGATGCATTCCCATCCATATATATTCCCTGAGATGCTTTTTTACTCACATCATCTGTACCATTTCCTGCTCCTACACCATTTAGTACAATATTCCCAATAACTTTTCTCCCGTAACGCGTAACATTAGTCGTACCTCCATAGGTATATATTCCAGCCCCATCATCTTTTACACTGCAGAAACTGTCTATATAATTATTTTTTATTGTAACTGAATCCCCCGAAAAATATATTGGAGTGTAGCCCGTGTTGCGTATTTCATTAAACTCAATAATAGTTCCTTTATCAATTTTGTGGATTGCAATACCATTACCATCCCCACTCTGCCCTAACCCGGCAAACATTGATGTGTTGGTTATTTTATTGTTTCTTACTATAGCATTATCACTGTACCCGAGTTCGATCCCATTATTGTTCGAGTTGGAAATTGTACTCCCTTCAATTGTAAAATAAGGGTGATTCCCCCAAACTTCAACTCCATTTATACCCGAAAACTGAATATCACAATTGATTACAGAACTATTTGAGCCGGCGTATATATTAAATCCATTCATATTAGCTCCTTTAATAACCAGGTTATCAAATACAATATAGCTGGCCCAATTGGTATAAACTACATCCGCAATAGCTGCTGCCTGCACTAAATAAGAAGTGGGAGAGTTTGAACCAAAATACATACTCACTTTCTTTGTGGCAGGATTGTAATACCATTCTCCAAATTTATCAAGCGTTTTTATGTGATCCTGAATAAAATACCCATAATTGTCATAAGGTGCCCCGGATATTGGAGTGTGTTTAATCCTGGTGCCGGTATGCGATAATATTTTAGCCCTGTCAAGTATCCACCGCCTTTGTCTCACTACAATTTGAGCCCCTGACCAATAGTTTGTGGCAGCAGTGAATTCATTATCAATAACAGAGGTAGAGTCAACGTGTGTTTCGAAATAAAGATAACCCCCAAAAGCTGCATCTGTATTAGGATAGCGGCCTATTTGTTGTTCATCCCCATCTAAAAGTACCATATTCAGACTTGTATCTAAAGAAGAATTATAACTTTCATAAATACCATTGCCAACTGAAGTCCAGGTGGAAAGCGTTTTTAAACCTGTAATTATGGGCTTATTTCCTGTGCCAAATGCACCTATTACTATGGGTGAAGTTGCAGTACCTGACTTATTATTTATATTGATTAAGCCATAAAATGTTTCACCACGCTTTAATAAAACTGAATCTCCCGGATTAACACTTGCAAAAAAGGAGTTTAGCTTGGTCAATGTTTTCCACGGAGTAGAAGGATTTTGAGCCTGCAAAGATGTTCTGGAATCATCTCCTGTAACCCCAGAGAAATAATAATTCTTCGCTTGTGCGTAATTTACAAGGTGTAAAAAGAAGATTACAAAGAAAGGTCTCATACTGCTAAATTTTGGTACTTATTTAAAATTAATTTATGTAGACTTATTTCCCCAAGTGTGTAAAAATATTAACACTTATAGGTCAAAGATAGGTCTCACCAAATATTTTTTTATAAGTTTTTCTTAATTTTATTCACATTTTTGTAATTTTCTTTTTGTAATATGAGATAAAGTTAAAAATTGAGTCGCACTTTGTATTAATTAGGGAAAGTACTTGGGTTATAAACAGGTGGATTTTTCTTGCCCTTGTTCAACTACTAAAGGTTATACAGGTTTTTGAGGAAATTGGCATAACAATTGTAAAAAGAGTCGCCCTCTTTAAATTATACAATAATATGGTTACTGGAGTATATGCTGCCTTGAACAGGTAGCCGGTAGTATTTGGTGAAGATAGGGTTTAGTAATTAAAGTTTACGGATAAAGTGTGCGGATATCTAAAAATCTATCCATTTTATGCAGGATTATGATCTATATATAGATTAAATGACTTCTAAATTTGCCACTAATACTTCCTCAAGGCTTTTACTTTGCTATATTTGAAATAAATCAGATTTAGAGTTTCCTAAAAGAGAAGATAAAGTATACTTTATATAGTTAAATATTTGCTTGACGCAATTCTGAATGAAATTTATATTTCGTGAAATCTCGGTAATGTTAGTGAGAATTATCACTTAAGTCTTCCAATCTCTGTATTATTCTATTTTCAATAACTAATACTTAAAGCTGCTGACTTTTTCTCTAAAAAATATTGGCTTTGGAGGCCAATGACAATTATGGGGTGGTTTTATATCAGGATAAGGCTATGCTTAATAGGAGTTCATAGCTTTTATCAGTTTAAAGTATTATACCAATACATGCGCAATAAGATTCTACGTGAATATATCAGCGTATCTCTATCCGAGTTATTTCACGAAATCCTTCATCATCTTAGGATCCATCACCTTATTCTCATTTCATCTTCATATCCATCATTTTACCATCCTTATCCATCATATGGCCATCCTTGTCAATCATCTCACCTTCTTTCATCTTCATTTTCATACCATCCTTCATCATTACATGTCCATCCATCATAACTTTACAGCCATCAGTACAAGTCATAGTTTTATCCATCATCATCATATTGCCATCTTTCATCATCATCATTTTACCATCTTTCATCATCATAGTTCCTTCCTGCATCGCCATCATACCACTTTTCATAGCAGATGAAGTATCCATTGGAGCCGGCATAGTCGCCATAGCAGCCGTGTCAGTTGCCATTGCATCATTGGTCATCGTTGTAGAGTCAGTAGTGGTATCAACTTTTGTTGAATCACTGTCGTTACAGGCGGTCATAAAAGCAGCAATAGCTACAATTGCAATTAATTTTTTCATTTTTTTGGGGTTTATGTTTTTTTGAATGGTGGCAAAGCTATGTAATTTTTTAACATGGGGTAATATTTCAGAGGCTTAAGTTATCACGAATCTATCACTTTTTTCTAAAGTAGATTCTAACAGGAACCCCGGTTAGTTTGAAATTTTCCCGTAATTTATTTTCCAGGTAATTCCGGTATGGGGCTTTAATATCATCAGGGTAATTGCAGAAGAAGGCAAATGAAGGCACCACTGTAGGCAACTGTGATACATATTTTATTTTTACCGCATTACCTCTTACTACCGGCGCATGATAAGTCTCTACTGCCTTAAGCATGATATCATTTAATTTAGAAGTAGGTATTTTTTGGCGGCGGCTTTCGTATACTTCAAGGCCAACTTCCATGGCTTTGAATATTCTCGTTTTTTCTATTGCAGAAATAAACAATATAGGTACATCATTAAAAGGCGCCAATCTTTGCTTTAGTTCTCTTTCGTAGTCACGGGCTGTGTTAGTTTCCTTTTCCAGGAGATCCCATTTGTTTACAAGCACAACAACGCCTTTACCTTTTTTTATTGCCAGAGAAAAAATATTAAGATCCTGTGCTGCTACTCCCTTTTCAGCGTCTAACAATAAAAAGCAGACATCGGCTTCATCCATAGCTTTTATTGCACGAATAACAGAATAGAATTCGAGGTCCTCGTTCACTTTGGTTTTTCTGCGTATGCCTGCAGTATCTATCAAAGTAAATTCTTTATTAAAGAGGTTATAATTGGTATGAATAGTATCCCTGGTTGTTCCCGCTATTTCGCTAACAATAGTACGCTGCTGCCCCGTAAGTGCATTTAGTAAAGATGATTTACCAACATTGGGCTGCCCCATTATTGCAAATTTTGGAAGCTGATCTGCTGATTCGTCAACTGATTCAGGTGGTATTAACGAACATATCTCATCCAACAGTTCGCCAGTGCCGGTACCACTTACAGAAGATATGAAAAATATTTTATCAAAACCTAAACTGTAAAATTCGGAGGCTTCCAATAATCGTTCATGATTATCTACTTTATTAACTAAAAGATATACAGGCTTATTACTGCGACGCAGAATATCGGCCAGGGCCTGGTCAAGATTGGTGATACCGGTGGTAACATCACACATAAAAATAATGGCATTGGATTCTTCCAAAGCAATAGTAACCTGCTTACGGATCTCTCTTTCAAAAATATCATCGCTGTTTGGGACAAACCCCCCGGTATCAATCACATTAAATGTTTTCCCGATCCACTCTGCCACTCCATACTGCCTGTCCCTG
>JBDSAQ010000236.1:0-3307 GCA_039922095.1 Ginsengibacter sp.
GCTTCCAGCTTTTTGTTGGATAGTACTTTAATTACTTCTGTTCTGCCAATCTTTTCACGCTCATAAATTTTATAACCCATTTTTATTAATTCATCTCTTACACCAATGGGAAAATCTTTCTCAACATAAATTTGATCAGGCAACCATTGATGGTGAAACTTAGGTTTATTTACTGCATCGTTAGTACTTAATTTAAAATCTATAATGTTTACTATAGTTTGAAAAACACTTGTTGGTATAGTAGTTCCTCCGGGGGTACCTGCGATAAAATAGGGAGAATTATTTTTTAAAACAATTACAGGTGTCATGCTGCTTAACATTCTTTTGCCGGGTGCAATGGCATTAGCTTCATTGCCAATAGCTCCATATAAATTGGGCACACCGGGCTTTACACTAAAGTCATCCATTTCATCATTTAAGATAAAGCCTGCACCGGTTACAACAGTTTTACTTCCATACGTATTATTTAAAGTTGTTGTTACTGAAACGGCATTACCTTCTTTATCCATTATACTAAGGTGTGTGGTTTCCTCGCTCTCAATATTTATTTTACCAGCCTTTATTTCTTCACTGTTTCCGGCTTTACCTGGTATAAAATTTTGCATACGGCGCCTGAGATACTGCTCACTCACCAATGCTTTTACGGGCACATTCACAAAATCAGGATCACCCATAAACTGGGCTCTGTCTGCATAAGCTCTTCTTTCTACCTCTGCCATTAGTTCCACTGATTGAGGTGTGTTAAATTTCATTGCCCCAATGTTTTTAGTTTCAATCATTTTCAACATCTGTTGTAACATTATACCTCCACTGGCCGGTAATGGCATGGTAATTATTGTATGGCCTTTATATTTAAATGCCACTGGTTTTCTTTCTTTAGCTTTATAATTTTTAAGATCATTAAGTGTAATAATTCCTTTTCCTTTTTGCATTTCATTTACAATCAATTTTGCGGTTTGTCCTTCATAAAAACCCTTTAATCCATAATCCCTTATTCTTCTTAAAGTTTTAGCAAGATCTTTTTGAATCAGTGTATCTCCAGCTTTCCATAAATCATCTTTTACAAAAACAGGTTTTTCAGTATTAAGATTTATAAAAGCCTCCCTGTCTTTATTAAAGCCTTCAGCCTGGCTGGCTGATATTGTAAACCCTTTTTCTGCCAAAATAATTGCAGGCCCTATTAATTTTTTAAAAGGGAGTTTAGCATATTTCATTGAAGCAAATATCCCTGCAATAGTACCGGGTACACCAGCAGCCAAATGGCCATCAATAGATAAGTTAGTTTGGGGGTTACCACCGTTATCAAGATACATATTTTTTGTAGCTGCAGATGGGGCAACTTCCCTGTAATCAAGTGCAATATTTTTTCCATTTTTAAGATGCGCAACCAAAAATCCTCCGCCCCCGATATTTCCTGCACCGGGATAAACTACCGCCAGAGCCAGTTGCGTGGCAATAGCAGCATCTATTGCATTGCCCCCTTGCCGGAGTATACTAATCCCCACCTGGCTTGCCAGTGTATGTGCTGAAACAATAGCGCCCTTATTACAAAAAATATGTTTTTGAATATGATAATTAAATGGAGATATTTTTTGTTGTTGTGCATTTATATCTGTAACTGCAAGGAAAAAACAACAAAAAAATGCGATCATTTTTTTGAAATCCATGTTGACTTTTATTCGAATGTAAGTTTTTGCATCATTATAATAACTGGTAACTTATTATGATTAACAGGCAGTAATAAGCCAGCTATAATAAATTGTATCTTTGCCGGATTACAAAGATATTTTCTTTATTTTTTATACTATAAGTTTAGATGATATGAACCAAAAGTCTTCTCGTCATCTAACAGAGGCTATCTGTTTAAACACATACAAAAATATTTCTTATGTAAGCATCATCTGTTTAGATTTGCTTTTTGAATGATGCATGGCTGGCGAACGAAAAAAATACAATTGATCTTAAATCAGTTTTTTATCCAATAAAATTAAAATGGAGTAACCCTTAAAAAATGGAGTATAAAGCAAATCCGCAGAGGTATGAAAAAATGGAGTACCGGCGTTGCGGCAACAGCGGGCTTAAATTGCCTGCAATCTCACTCGGTTTATGGCACAACTTCGGCCACATAGATAATTTTGAAAATTGCAGAGATATTCTCCGGCTGGCTTTTGACAGTGGGATCACACATTTTGACCTGGCAAATAATTATGGTCCGCCCCCCGGTTCAGCAGAAGAAAACTTTGGTAAGATATTTAAAGAAGATTTTAAAAATTACCGTGATGAATTAATTATTTCAACTAAGGCGGGATGGGGAATGTGGCCCGGCCCTTATGGAGACTTTGGTTCAAAAAAATATTTAGTGGCCAGCTTCGATCAGAGTTTAAAACGCATGGGCCTGGACTATGTAGATATATTTTATCATCATCGTCCTGATCCTGAAACTCCTTTGGAAGAAACAATGATGACCCTTGATCTTTTTGTAAGGCAGGGTAAGGCTTTATATGTAGGTATATCCAGCTATCAGCCAGAGGAGGCGAGTAAAGCAATTGCTATTTTAAAGCAATTAGGAACGCCATGCTTAATTCATCAGCCTAAATACTCAATGTTCAACAGATGGATAGAAGATGGCCTGCTTGATGTTTTAGAAAAAGAAGGCGTGGGCTGTATTCCCTTTTCATCTCTTGCACAGGGATTGCTTACTAATAAATATTTAAATGGAATCCCCAAAGATTCAAGAGCTGCTTCCCATCGTGGCAATGGTGCAATAGAAGAAGATCAGATAACAGAAGATAATTTAATAAGAATAAAAAAATTGAATGAAATGGCCGAAAAGCGGGGACAGTCATTAGCGCAAATGGCCTTATCATGGGTATTGAAAGATACCAGGATAACTTCTGTAATACTTGGTGTAAGCAAACCTGAGCAAATAACTGATTCTTTAAAATGTATAACAAACTATAAGTTTACAGTAGATGAGCTTAATAAAATAGAAGGAATATTGAAGTAGTTAGATTAACCATAAAGAAAAATTTATAAAGATTGCTGTAATGAAAAAGAAAATCCCATTTATATTCTTCCTGCTTTTCACCCTGTTAATATCTCAAGTAGCATGTTTCTCCCGGGAGAAACATGAGTTTTATCAAATAAAAATATATCATCTTAAAAGTAGTGATCAGTTAAATATGGTTGATAATTATTTACAAAATGCTCTTTTGCCTGCATTGCATCGTACAGGAATAAAACAGGTTGGGGTATGTAAGCCCATTGCAAATGATACTGCCGCTCTTAAATTTATTTATGTATTAAT
>JBDSAQ010000237.1:0-4019 GCA_039922095.1 Ginsengibacter sp.
AGAGACTAAGTAAATTTGACTGAGCCGCCGCTGTATAATCATCAGGAATAGGGTGAACATAACCTGTTACATACAATTCATCATAGCCAACAGTCAATCCAACATTTGTTCCGACATCCCCGGTAACATGCGAAACACCACTGTTTATAACGGATCCATTACCGGAAAATATTGCAAAACATCCTGCGGTGCCAAAAGAAGGAGCAACAGGTCCGGTTAACACCGCACGTCCGCATCCGGCAGGTATATATGCCAATACACCATTAACGCTAACAGCTCCTGCAATGGAAAGAGCTCTTCCTTCAAGGGTGTCTTTGGCATTCATAACAATGGCATCATGGGCAATAACATTTCCTCTTATTAAAGCTGCTGTATCCATATTCACTGCGCCATCAATTCTCCAAAATACATTGCAGGCCTGAGCCCCGTTTATCAGCTTTACCTTGGCAAAAGGATTTGTAGAAAAAGCCCCGGGAATTTTAAAAATAAATACTGCATTTGAATTTCCACTCCCGTTTAAATAAAGAATTGAATCCAGTGTTGCTACTCCGGGTATTGCATACACTCCAGCAGTAAGCGTGTCGCCTCCGCCAAGGATCGGTGATACCGGGAAAAAATTAGCTGTTATCCTCTCTATTGAATCATATGCTAATTGCAGATCTGCAGCACATTGGCCGCTCGCCCCATCCATGTTGTGCATCACCCCGTTTACATTTCCAAATCCGCTCAGGGCGCCGATGTTGTTGCCAACATTACCCGTAAGATGTGAAAGTACTCCGCCATTGGTTACGGCTCCATTAGAGGAGAAGAGCACAAAACCGGCTGCAGTGCCTAAAGGCGGAGCTTGTGCAAAATTTATAAAAGGGGAAAATAATAATATAACGGCTGTTACAATAATGAGTAACTGATTTTTCATTTGAATTGGAATTTGGATTGTGAATTAAATATTCACGTCTACAATGTACAACTAAGTTTGCCAACTACGGTAATTCTTTAAGCACTCAGAGTTGATACATTCTATTGAAATCAAACTTCCTGAATTCGGAAATATTTTTTACAGTAGCCAATTAAGTTAGTAACTGTTCAAAAAAACCTCCTATCTGTTTTTCTTTGTCAACAAAATGTATTTCCAAAATCCATTCTCTTTTATTACCATTTGCATCAGGTAAAAACATATCATTGTGATTGGCGGGGTGAACATATAACTGGTAATTTCCTGGCTCTAATCTTTCATGTGGAAATTCACCTATAAGATGCCCTGCAAGCTCTCCGCCAAAAGTCCAACCATATTCTTTGGCTTTTTCTACAGTATATTGATATAATTCAGACGCTGGTAATTTTGTATGTTTATGAAACCATTCTTTTGTTTGATACCAGGCCTTTTCAATATCGCTTTTTAATTTGTGTTTAATTGAGTTGTTGCCTATAACATAAGTTCTTCCCAGATCGGCTTCCCAATCCCCGATAATAGGTCCAAAATCAAAAAATAAAATATCATCCTCCTGTATTATTAAGCCTGGCGGGTTTTCATTGTAAGGCAGTAAAGTATTGGCACCGCTCCTTACAATTCTTTTGTGCCAATGTTTTTCTATACCAAACAGTTCAAATGCCAATTCAAAAACCTCAGTATTAAGCTGCTGTTCTGATTTTCCTGCTATAATTAAATTGCGGTCTTCAATCGCTTTAAATAATTGAATGGCTATATTTTCTGCCCAGATTAATTTTGTTTTGGTGGTACTCATTATTTTAGTTTTATGAGTACAAAATTTGAAATTCTTTTTAAGAAAAAAGTTGCCCTGTGGCAACTAATGCCTTTTATTGATTTGCTTTCTGATCCTGCTCAGAGATGTTGGTGTAACGCCAATAAAAGAAGCAAGATATTTTTGAGGTATTGTTTCCAGGTAATCAGGTTTATTTAATAAGTCCAGGTAGCGTTTTTCTGCCGAATCCTTTTGAAGCGCTGTAAACCTGTTTAGCAGGTTAAGTATCACATCTTCCCAAAAATTTCTCATCATCTCATGCATTTTTGGTTGATATTGATAAAGTTTATTTAGTTCTGTCTTTGGAAGATATAGAACTTCGCTGTCTTCTATGGCCTGGAGAAAATAGTCTGATGGATTTTCGCTGATAAAGCTATAAATTTCAATGGCCGATGATTGCTGAAAAGCAAACCAGACTGATACCTCAATATCATCTTTCAGATAATATAAACGCAAACAGCCTTTTTGAACAAATACAAGGTCTTTACAAGTGTCACCTTGTCTCAATAAATAATTATTTTTCTTAACCACTTTACTTTTAAACTTACTGATAATGTCTTCCAATCCGGCATCTGGAAGGTCAACATATTTAGTTATAAATTTATTCAGGTCAGTATTCATAAATAATTAAAAAAAGCCAGTTCTCTCCTTTGCGAAGTAAGGAAATTCGATGATAGTATCCACAGTAAGTTGAGTAAAACTTTTGAATAGCGAATTTATACAGCACCACAAAGACAATGCAAGAATATCAGTTAAGTCCGGGAGCTACGCCAGCTCCATTATTTTCTGTCACTGATCGCTACTCTTATCCCGAGCGCTACTAAAGCGATACCGCAAATTTTATTGAGGTAAGAAGAAATTTTTTGATTATTTCGCAGTTTGTAAAATAGCCTGGAGGAATATGCGGCAAGTATCAAGCACCAAATTGTTCCTGTTGTTGTAAAACTAATCCCAAGTATTAAAAATGGAAGAACACTCTCTTTAAAGTTGGGATCAATGAATTGGGGAAGAAAGGCAATAAAAAACAATGCTACTTTCGGGTTTAATATATTTGTGAAAACGGCATCTCTGTAAATTGTTTTAAAATTTGTTTTAGCTACTACTTCCGTGGAATTGAAATTTAAACGGGATTTGTCTACAAGCATTCTAACTCCAATATAGATTAAATATGCTGCGCCGATATATTTTATAATGCTAAAAAGCAGCATTGACTTTGTGATAATTATTGATAACCCAAAAGCTGCAAGTGTTGTGTGTATAAGTGATCCCGTCCCTATTCCCAAAGCTGACATAACTCCCGCATGTTTCCCCTGGGCGATACTTCGGCTGAGAATAAAAATAGTGTCATTACCGGGCGTTAAGTTTAAAATAATTCCTGTTATCAAAAATGTTTCATAGTTGACTATACCAATCATATTTTTTTATTTCTGGTTTAATTTTCATTAAACATTTATGTTCAACACCTTTTAGTTCAACTTATTCCAAATCTAACTGTTATGAATATTCTCTTAGCTGCAATAAAGCAATTTCATCTTCACTTGTCCGTTAAATCATAATACTTTAAATTTACAACCAATTTAGAATTCAAGTTAAAGCTTTCTTCTATTACATAAACCTCCGAAATGAAAACTGCTTTTATTTATTTGTTCATGTTTTTGGTAACTAAACCATTAACGTTTCTTTTTAGCTCTTCAACCATATTGCCCCATGAGATACATGTTGAACTTGTCAAAAAGGGTTCTGATATTTTTAAACCTGTAAGTGAGCATGGAGTAAATTTTATACCATCAAATAAGAAAAATAATTTTCAATCTAAAGGAAGTTCTTTATTAGCCGGCGGATCCATTTCCGTAACTCCCTCCACCATATATGATAATGATGTATCTCTTGGAGCGGCTGGCATAAACCGCACAGTCAATGTAAAGAATACTGGTGCAGGTGTGCTTTCACTGTCAGCTGCAAGCCTTGCGGGCACTAATGCCGACCAGTTTATACTGAGTGGATTGCCCAGCTTTCCGGCTAATATTAATCCCGGAGATTCCATTTCTTTTTCAGTAGCTTTTAACCCAACCTCGGTGGGGTTAAAAATTGCTTCTATAAGTATTACCAGCGATGATGCTGTAAATCCTACTATGTCTGTTACTTTAAGAGGACTTGGAACGGCAGGGTTAAGCGGAACTGGTGAGCCTTCTTTGCAGGCAATATTAAATTTGCTTGAAATACAGGTAAATGTGGGGGATGATGCTGTTTCAACCTCTG
>JBDSAQ010000238.1:0-4860 GCA_039922095.1 Ginsengibacter sp.
AGGGAAGTCATTTGTTTTTTCTGTAATCCAAATTCATTGGAGGCAAGATGTTTATCTTCCTCTTTCTTTTCTTCTTCTTTTGCCTGAAGTTTATTTTTATCTGCCGGAGCTGATGGTGAACTATTAGTATTTAGTTTGCCATCTCCTCCTACACTCCAGCTACTTAATTCAGTTTTGGTTTGAATATGATTTTCATTTTGACCATTTTCATTTACAGATTCACCATCTTCTTTAGCGGCCTCAATATCAGGTTCAGCTTCTTTTTTATTTATATTGAACTTTTCTTTTCTTAGCTCTTTAAGTGTTTTTGGTTTTTCTTCCGCGGCCCCTTCGCCACTACCTAAGTTTCCCTCCATTAAAAGCAATGGGTTAAAGAAACCAGTCCAGTTACTTAACGGGTGCTCTCTTGATTGTATCTGTCCACCCATATTATCCTCACCCGAAGTATTCCCATTAACTGATCTTACCAAATTGCCATTTACACTTTCTACAATGGCATAATGGGAATACGCTGCTCTATAGGCAATATCTCCTGGCTTGGGCGTATAGCCACCCGGGTATGCGGCTTTAAGATCAACCATTTTGCCGCCGATCTTCCATTTAGGCATTGGCACACCGCTTTTATTTAATGCCCAAAAAACAAATATGCCACACCAACTCGGCATTGCATCTCTCTCTCCCTGGTAAGCTTTGCCAGGTCTCTCAGGGTCAGGCACTAACCCGGTTGTCATTCTTTTCTTTTTTATGTCGGTTTCACTTACGGCATCTTTTACGCCAGCTCCGGCACCACCGCTAACTACTTTGTCTGCGCCAAATGTTGTTTTGTAAAAATCCACCAGGTCCTTCCAGCCTTCACGAAAGCCGTCTGGCCCTTCTTTGTTGGCGTTTACTTTTCCTTCTTTACTTTTTGCTTTGGCAACGGCATTGGTTAACTGGGATGGCACACCACCTCCGGAGCTACGTTGAATTATATTTTTTCTGGCAATGGATGGGCTAACCTGTGTAGATGAAGTATTGCTTTTACTTGCGCCCTGTTGTATAGTATGAGTAAGTTCGTGTGCAAGCAACGTACTGCCTCCAGTGGTATTTGGGGAGTATTTACCACTGTTAAAATAAATATCATTACCGTGCGTAAATGCCTGGGCATTAATGCTGGTGCTCAGGTTTTCTGCAGCTGATCCGGTATGAATTTTTACGCCGCTGAAGTCTGCATTGAAGCGGCTTTCCATAAATTGTTGTGTATCTCCGGGCAATGCACTACCACCACCCTTAGAGGATGTAAGTGATTGCTCAAACGGAATGGAATTTCCCGGCGGGCCCCGTCCGCTTCGCTGGATAACATCTGAATGATATAATGAACTGGCAGCTGCAGTGGTATTAAAATTTTCGGCAGAGTTATTACTTTCTACCGGAGTTTTATATGCCTGTTGTGAACGATATATCTTCCTGTATATTTTAGTTTGTATATTTTCTTCTTTTTCATTCTCAACTTTTGCCTGTACCATTCTGAAAATAGTCGCTGGCTTTGTTTGAACCTTTTCCTTTTCTTCTTTAAGGTCTATTTCCTCATCGCCCTGTTCGCCGGATTGAATTTCATTTGCACTTTTGTTTCCGGATGCATTGCTATGATCTCCTTCACTCCTATGAAGTTCTTCTTTCTTTTGATCGGAAGCAACAGGAGCATGATCTTCCATTCGCATTACGCGGTCAGCAACAGCGTCCGCTTCTTTCTCCTGGGGATCATCGGGACTACTTACATTAAGTTTTGTTTGAACAGGAGCACTAAAAAAAGAGGCATTGGCCTTCTCTCCAAAAAAACCTTCCTCACCTGCCTTTCTAAAAAAGGTATTGCCTGCTGCTTTTTGTTGTACAACAGTTGAGTGAGTTGATTTTTTGTCAGAAGACGTGAACAATTTTTAATGTGTTATTAAAGTGATAGTTTAAAATCTGAAAACCCGTTTAAAATTTAAATTTTCTTATCTTATTGCCCGATCCATTCAGTTCTGAGTAACCATTCCATCCACGAAAGCCTGATCATACTTATATTCCAGGGTAAATGTTCCAGCAACATATCATAAGGCTTTTGTTCTACCTGCAAAAACCATTCTTCTCTTTTCATGCTGAGCTTACCACCACGTTGTAAAAAACTTTCCCGTAATCCTTCGATAGATGTATTCTTTAAAATACTCCAGTGTTCAATTACAGATCGTAATAAACCTTCACCTTCTGTTTTAAAAGTTTCAGGCAAACGTGGGATAATAATGACGCTTTCTTCTGGTTGTATCCCACACAGAATTTTAGGCAATACAAGCTCGAACTCAGCATAATCATCCTTGCCGGTAACGAGCCACTGTAACATGGCAACGGCAAGATCTTTACTATTGAATCTGCCTTTTTCAACAATACCGAGATTCTCAAAAAACCGCGGAAGAAAAGGCGCCAGCAATACCAGGCCGGCATTGCTGATATAAATCCCTTCCAGCAACATTTTATCTAAAGGCTTTGAAGGAAGATCAGGTTTATCTTTATTTATATTCGTTGTTTCTTTATCTTTTATAACTTCCTCCGGATCCTGTTTTTCAATGGTTACGGGATTTATTTCTTCTTCATGTTCTGGGGCGGTTTCAGCTTTTGTTGCTTCTTCAACTTTTAAATTTATATCATCTAAAGATTTTTTCCCAGGTTGTTTCTTTTTCCGGGTTTCACCTTCGATAATGCCCTGCTGTTTTTCTTTTATTTTTTTCACTATAGCCTTAAATTCTTCTGAATGCAGTTTGATGTTTTTAAAGATTTCAGTTTGAAAGCTATTGTAAGCTATTGCCTGTTGCAGCCATGTTTCTATACTTATAATCAGAACATTTTTTGCAGGAGAAATAAGTAAATCATTTAAAAGAATTTCCCTGAAGTTATTTTCAGAAATATTTGTATTTGCTGCTGTTAAAAACCGGCTGCCAATTATGACAATAACATCATTCATTATTGCTTCAGCTTTTTGCAGGGATGACTTAGTTAATCCTGCTATTAGATGTGCGAACGCTTTAGGCGTGAACTGATAAGCTATTCTTTTGCGTACATCCTGGTTATTTAGCAGGATCAGTATTTCAGCACGGGGTATAGATCCTTTCTCCAGACATTCTTCAAGCTGGTTATTAAAATCATTCTTTGAATCAATATTACTCCACCAGGGGAAATATCCATATTGTAAAAAATGAAAGAGTAATTCCCTGAAATTAGTTTCCGCAGTATTGTGCTTTGCCTGGAAATCAGGCTGAGCATTATTTGTGGCAGAATTTATTTTATCCTTTATCTTCTCTATTATATTTTTCAATAAAATATGTTGCCAGTCGCCAACCCCTATTGCGCTTGTCTCAATTTCTATTTTTTCTATTTTTATATAATTATCATCACGGGCATATTCTTCCAACATTATTTCAAGAGCAGGCAAAAACGTTTCTTTACACCAGCTGCCAAGTTGTTCCTGTAAAGCAAAGCCCTCTGCATTGCCGTTATATTGCACATCTATAGTTTGACTGCGTATGATATTTTTTGCTACAACCATTTATAAACTAAAAGATTTTAACATTGCAATTATTTGACTTAAAAGGCCTGCGTACAAAGGTTTTGAAGCCTCTTCATCATTTGTTTTTACACGAGCTAATTCTGTTTCTGTAACCTCAAGTAATTTTTTCAATACCTCTCTTTGTGCCTGGTTGAAGTTGGGTAAAAGTGGTTTTATTCTTTCCAATAGGTTTGTAATTGCATCAAGCGCTTTTACCATTGAGGCCTTTGCATTATCAACATCTTCTTTCTGTATGCAGGCAATGTAGTATGTGAACTGTGCATGAATATTGAGCATTGAAAGCCCAAGCAACCTTAAATCGAAGAACTCCGCAATAACGTTTTGTAAATCGTTGATCCATTTAGGTAGAAGCTCTTCAACTTTTTTCTCCACAAAAAATGCTGTCTGCTCGTCTGGTGATAAAGTAGCAATTTTCCTCTCCTCCATTTCATTATAAAAGGCTAATATCTCTTCGTAATCCTGGTAAGTAACAGTAAAATTTTTAAAAATGTCCGCTGTGTCAATATCTTTAAGTCCTTTAAAGTTTTCAATAATATCAGCAAGCGGGGCACAGGATTTTTGTGGGGCTTCCCGGTTTACATTAATAGTTACCTGGTCTTTGCTGGTAAGGCCGTCACTATCAGTAACTGTCAATTCAAAAACATAGGTACCTGCTTTTAAACCAGTAACTACCGGATTCTGCAATGCAGGATTAAAAGTTTCCCCGGCAGGGCCACTTAATTTAACCCAGTTAAAACTAACGGCTCCTCCATCCGGATCAATTGATTCAGAGCCATCTAATGTTAGATTTTCAGAAGCATTAACTGTTCTTTCATCCCCGGCATTAGCAATTGGTGGTTCAATAACATTCACTGATAAATTATCTGTAGCGCTGGCGCCCAGACTATCTGTTACCGTTAAAACAAAATTATAAGCACCTGGTACAAGGCCCGATACCACAATTGAAGCTGAAGCGGGAGTTTGAATAGAAAACTGTGACGGACCTGACCATAAAAAAGTAACAGGGTCACCGTCAGGGTCTGAACCACTACCATTTAGCGTAATATTATTTATACCACCCGGTGAGAAAACGTGTGTAATATTTTCGCCGGCTTCAACAACCGGAGCTCTGTTGGCCACAATTGTTACTACAACATCATCGGTTGCTGTTAAAAATTTTTCATCAGTTACAGTAAGGCGGAAAATATATGCTCCTATTGAAGTAAGATTAGATACAGTAGTTTGCGCTGTATTAGCACTTGAAATACCAACTGCTGCCGGGCCGCTCACAAAACTCCATG
>JBDSAQ010000239.1:0-11474 GCA_039922095.1 Ginsengibacter sp.
CCACGAATTTTTATATATGAAAACAGCGCTTATTACAGGAATCACTGGTCAGGATGGATCTTATCTTGCAGAATTTTTATTGCATAAAGGTTACAATGTACATGGTATAAAAAGAAGAAGTTCTTTAATGAATACAGATAGGATAGATCACTTAATATTTAATAAATCTATCTCTCAAAATTTTCATTTGCATTATGGAGACTTAACCGATTCATCAAACCTTTTACGCATTATACAGCAAACACAGCCTGACGAAATTTATAATTTGGCAGCACAAAGTCATGTACAGGTAAGTTTTGAAACCCCGGAATACACGGCAAATTCTGATGGTATTGGAGTATTAAGAATTCTTGAGGCAATAAGAATTTTAGGCCTTGAAAAGAAAACACGTTTTTACCAGGCTTCTACGTCTGAGCTATATGGTTTAGTTCAGGAAATTCCTCAGAAAGAAACAACTCCGTTTTATCCAAGATCACCTTATGGTGTTGCAAAATTATATGGATATTGGATCACTGTAAATTACAGGGAAGCATATGGGATATATGCAATAAACGGAATTTTATTTAATCATGAAAGCCCTCTGCGGGGTGAAAGCTTTGTTACGAGAAAGATAACAATTGGAGTATCTCAAATTGCCTTAGGAATGGAAGATATGTTGTTGCTTGGAAACCTTGATGCAAAACGTGACTGGGGTCATGCAAAAGATTATGTGGAAGGGATGTGGATGATGATGCAACCGGATTCACCAGAAGATTATGTGCTTGCCACAGGAATAACAACTACCGTGAGAGACTTTGTAAGAATGGCCTTTAGCAACCTTGAAATTGAAATTGAATTTACCGGCGAAGGTATTAATGAAAAAGGGTTCATTGTATCCTGTAGTCACCCAAGTTATCAATTGCCAAAAGGCAAGCAGATAGTGGCAATTCATCCAAGATACTTCAGGCCCGCTGAAGTTGACCTTTTAATCGGTGATGCCAGTAAAGCCAATACCAAGCTTGGATGGCAACCCAAATATTCATTAGAGATGCTTGTAAAAGAGATGATGGAAGAAGATATTAAAGCACAAAACCTAAAAATTGGCCAGTAAATAATTTTTAAACTTAATCGCTTCTTTTTCAAAGCTCATTTTTTCAAAGGCCCTGTAGCAATTTTGCTGAAAAAATGAATAACTCTTTTCGATCTGTATAACAGCTTTGTAAATCGATTTCGGCGAATAATCATTTATTAATACTCCGGCTTTATATTCCTCAATAAATTTAAACCCCGGAATATTGCAAGCTATAACAGGCACACCTGCCGCTAAGTACATGAATACTTTTCCTGAAGGGGCTGATTGGTAATTAAAATTTTTTTTAATTAATTCCCAATTATAAAAGCAAAATCCAATTTTGAAATTTGATAGAAAAGCTATAAAATCTTTGACACTAAGATAGTCGCTGTTGATGATTACTCTGCCTGCCTCCAACAAATCATAATAATGTGTTTTAATAATTTTCAATGTTTTAGGTTCAGCAGCACCCTTCAAAAGGAGCTTATAATCAGGATATTTTTTGACAAATTCTATGCAATTTATAACGCCAAAATTTTCTACAATACTTCCACCCCATACTAAGTCATTCCTTTTATCTTTATTAATACAAATATTTTCATATGACGGTGAATTTTGTATGTAGAAAGTTTTTAGTTTGTTACCTGCAAATAAGTAATTGTAGCGATCTGTATTTTGAATTATCACCGATAATATTCTATTTGTGTCAATCTTCTTTAAATATTTATCATGCATCAAAATCTCAAGAGATAAAAAATGGCATTTATCAAAAATCTTTTGTGTAGCATATAATGGCATCACATCTACTGCCAATATTTGTTGTTTTTCATATTTCTTTAATTCTTTTATCAAAAGATTGCACTTTAGCTTTCTCAAAAATTGAAACCTGTAATTAAAATTGAAAGCATACTTATTAATCCTTTTAAAAATTGCATTAAAAAAAAGATCTATGTTCTTAAAAAAGAATTTTTTATTTTTTGGAATTGAAATATAAACAACCTTACGGCTTGTCTCTTTTAGTTTCCCCAAATACTCAGGTTGAAAGCTTATGATTGTAACATCAAAACTTTCATTCAAAAGATCATACAAATTTAGTATGGTAGGCTGGTAGAGAATTATATCATCAGCAGAAACAATCAAAAATTTATTCATGGTAGTTTTAGCTTTCAAGCATCATTTTTACCAAATCATCAAAGTTTTTTTCCGGTTTCCATCCCAAAGAAAATATGGTAGCAGTATCTCCTACAAGTCTTTTATACTGAGATGTAAAGTCTTTCTTTTCAATTATATATTGCTTCCAGTCCTTTCCAATAAATTCAAAACAATTTTTTATGTAATCCTGAATTGTGTACCCTTTGCCTGAACTTATCACACTTTCGAATACCTCATCCTGTTCAATCAATGTTATTGCTCCATTCATAATATCTGCAGCATAGGCCCATTCTTTTTCTACACTCAAATCTCCTATCTCAATTTCTTCTATACTGCCTTTGGCAATTCTTTTTACAGCTTCTGCAATTCTTTTTGCAATATGCCTTTCTGTACGCCTGGGACTATCATGATTAAAAAAATAACCCACATAACTTTTGATGCCCAGCGTACGATAATATCTTGCTGCGTAAACACTTTGAATACGACTTACTGAATAGGCATCCCTTGCTTCAAAAGGGTCTGATTCTTTTATCGGCTTTCCTTCATTTTTAAATTGCAACCCGCTGCCCGATAAAAACACTTTAGAATGAGGAGAAAAATTTTTTACTGCTTCAAGAATATTGAGGCTACCTGTAGCAATAGTTAGATGATTGTCAAATAGTGCCTTATGTGATGCGGTTGAATTTGCGGCGAGATGAAAAATATAATCAACCTGGTGATGTTTAACTATACTCTGCACAAATTCATAATCAGTAACATCTCCCTGGAAAATCTCATACCCGTTGTCTCCGGCAACTGGGTTTCGTGAAACACCAGCAACCAGTATTTTACGTGCTGTAAGCAATTCTGTCAAATAGAATCCATCCTGTCCGTTTGCGCCAAAGATCAGAGCTTTCATCCACTAAGTATTTCGTGAAAAAATTGTATTCACATAAGTATCTGCATAAACAGAGTAACCTTTACTGCAGACAAAGTCAATTAAATCCTGCTGCTTTTGTGGCTTATTAAATTCATCATAATGCAAAGTCTCCACAATAAGAGCTGTTGGATGATGGCGATTAAAATCCAGTGATTTCAAAATATCAAAATCCAAGCCTTCTACATCAATTGAAATAAAATCAGGTGTAGCATTAAAGTTTTTTTCAAGTATGGCATTAATATTCTGCAATGGCATTTTAATTATTTTTTCATATGGATGCCAGTTGGTTTTCCGAAACTCTGCCTCCTCTTTGCTGAATGTATTCCACCCGGTATAAGGGTTTGGAAAAATATAAAAATCTGCCGCGGTACTTTCAGTAACTCCTATGCCAACATTAAGACAAATATCTCTTTTTCTCACACGCTTTATTTGGGCAGCTAAAGTCGGATCGGCTTCAACACAAACACCGCAGCTTCCACGATGATAAAAGAAATAAGAATTACTTCCATTCACGGGATGGTTGGCGCCAATATCAAGATAAGTCGGATTTGTGATACCAAGAGACTGGAATAAAAAATGTAAAATCCTGTCTTCACCCATTTGAGAAAAGCAGGGCTTACCCAGGCCTTTCATAATATACCAGCAGGCAATGAGCTTTGATTTTACTAATGCCACGTTCATTTATCTGGAACAATTATATAGTTAATTGCAAAGGATGTTAATGCTTCTCCCATTTCGTTTAGCAGGATTGAAGAATGAATTGAGTCCCTGAGAACTGGTTGAATTTTCTTATTAAATCGTCTTTAACTACGAATTAATGATTTCTACTTTAGGAATTGGGAAAATAAATCCTGTCCCCTTTTCTAAACTCTCCCTCTCTCTGTCTAAAAATTCTTTTTTAAAATGCCATGGAAGCACCAGGTAATAATCAGGATCCATAGCCCTGCTTTCTGATTCACTTATGATTGGGATATTTGTGCCTAACGTCATTGCTCCATATTTATCAGGGTTTCGTTCCGCAGCATAATCAACCAATGTGTTATCAATTTTGCACCATTGTAAAATGGTATTCCCCTTTGTTGATGCACCGTAAATGTGAATTTTTTTTCCTTGTTTTTTTAAGTCAATGATAATTTTGTGCAGTTCGTCACGCAGTACTTCAATTTCTTCCTGAAATTTTAAATAAGGCTTGTCAGTATCCAGTTCCATATCAAATTCTTTCTGCCTTGTAACATTAATAAATGCATGGTTTTCTTTATTATCAAAGCTGCTATTTTCTTTGTGAGTTGCATAGCAGCGTATACTTCCGCCATTTATATCATTAAAAGATATCTTGAAAATTTTAATACCGGCCATTCCAAGTATGGTTTCCAATACCGCCAGGCTATAAAACTCAAGGTGTTCATGGCAAAGAGTATCATAACTATCCATCATAAGCATATTGGGCATATAGCTCATTTCAAAAACCCACAATCCCCGTGGCGCTAAAAATCTTTTTATTCCTTTTACAAAATCAACCGGGCTTTCAAGATCATAAAACATTGCAATGGATGTGATAATATCCAGCCTTTTACCTTCTAATATTTTAAACAATTCTTCTGAAGGGAAAATATCCTGTACAATGATTGCCTCTTTTACTTCCTGCGCCACATCGCTTGGGTCGCATCCGTATTTAATAAATTCAAAGGGATAATATCCCAATAAGGTTCCATCATTACAGCCTATATCTAAAACCAAAGCATGTTTCTTGTTTATTATTTTCAGCACTGAATCTACTATTTCTTTTAAATGATTCCGCATGGTTGCATTGGTGCCGGAGCGGTACCAGTAAGCGTCATATAAGATTTCCGGTGGCACTGAATGCAGCATTTGCAAAAGGCCGCAGGCATTTTCATCTATTTGCGGATTACAGCGAACCAGGGTACAATCAATTTTGCGGGTAGATGGCATTTCCTTACCTGGCTTAACAAATGAGCCTTGCAGATACTGCGGACCGAGATCAATCACTTTGCTTAAAGCTGAAGAACCGCAAACCCGGCATGTATTTATTTTTCGTATGTGCATGGCGATATTACTTTTTTGTCACCATATCAGCAAGCTGCTGGTTAATAGAATCTATACATTTATTTCTTTCTAAATTTAAAACTGCAAGCTGTTTTACCACCAGGTCTTTTTCATCAGCAGGTACCCTTTCAAATTCATAAACTTTTTCCTGCTCATGCCACAAACGGCAATTTACATCAGCTAACTGATAAAATACGGCTGCAATACTTCCTGTTACTTCACTTACTTCATTCCCTTCTTTTTTAAAAACTTTATTTGATACGAAAGTTAATTTATCAGGTGATATATTCCCTTTGAAAGCATCTGAAATATACCGATCAATTTCATCCTGCAAAGTTTTGGCCTGTACATCAAGACTGCTCAGCCTGTCCTCATCCTGAGTATGAAATTGCTTAAGCTTTATTATTGTAAGCTTATCGCATAACATTCCTAAGGTTTCAGCCATAATGCATTATTTAACCAGGCGAAAATATCATTTTACCCTCTATTTATTTTAATCAATTTCATTAAGCCTTTTTGCATGGCATTTATGTAGAAAAAAATGGATAGCCTTTTTTTTATCTTCGTTTAAAATGTATCTTATATAAGAAGTGTAATAAGCTTTAAGATCAAACAATGTAAAAGGATTTACTGCAACTATTTTATCAATATGCTGCAACCCGGCACTGGTTGCCTTATTGAAAGCTTCTATAAAAGGTTTTTCAATTTTTCTATTACTCACCCATGCTGCAAACACGAAAGGCAGTCCAGTAAATTTTTTCCATTCGAGTCCAAGATCAAACATATAACCGGAAACCTGTCTTTGCTTAAATGCCCTGTCACCAATAACCAGGCCTGCTGTAGTGCCTTTTATTTCCTGCTGAAAATTACCGGAAGCCATCTCAATGACAGGATCAATTTCCCAATATTCCTTTATCAAAATTTTGAGAAGATCAACCGAGGTGCGGCTTTGATAATCTAATAAAATTTTTTGAATTTTAGAAAGAGGAACATCACTGAATAAGCCAACACTGCCCGTTTCACCATCACAACCTATACAATAATCAGCTATTATATAATGTTCTTCCAGTTCAGGAATTATAGAAACCGGCACAAGCCCGGCAGTAATCTCACCGTTAATTAACATGGCAGCAATTTTTGAAGGATAATCTATTACCAGATCAATCTCATCCTTCATCATCCCTTGCTCAAAGCCATATATAAGAGGTTTGGTATTTAAGTAACTCACCGCACCTACTCTGATTTTTCTTTCCAAAATATTTAGTTTGGGATAAATGTAATCTGAACTGCGGCAAATATAAACTGGGATTTATGTGATAATAGGATAACAAACATTTCGCATAATTCCAACTCTTCCCACAAATCCCAGTTCAGATAATTCCCAATTCAGATTAACTACAAGTTCAGACAGCTGCCAACTTATCTGCTCTGACTCCAATTTCTTGTTCTTCTAAAATTAGCATGAGATGCAGGTCTGCGGGAAAGTGGGTTTTGCATAACTACAGGGTTTTGAACAAACCGTATAGCGCTGGGAAAAGGGTGATCTTCCACAACAGGTATAGCCTGGTCAATAAGCTTATGAATATCTCTCAGGTAATCTCTTTCTTCAGCATCACAAAATGATAAGGCGATACCACTTAAGCCAGCTCTCCCGGTACGGCCGATGCGATGCACATACGTTTCAGCAATATTGGGCAATTCAAAATTAATAACATGACTAAGGTCATCTACGTCTATACCACGTGCTGCAATATCTGTTGCTACCAATACCCTTATGCGCCCGGTTTTAAAATCATTCAATGCTTTTTGCCTTGCTACCTGCGATTTATTGCCATGTATCGCATCAGATTTTATATTTGCCCTGTATAGCTCTTTAGCTATTTTATCAGCTCCATGTTTGGTTCTTGCAAAAACCAGTACACTTACAAGCGCAGGGTTTTTTAAGAGATAAATAAGCAGTGAACGCTTATCATTTTTTTCAACAAAATATAATGCCTGCTCCACTTTTTCGGCAGTAGAAGAAGCTGGAGTTACTTCAACCCTTACAGGATTAGTTAATATAGAGTTGGATAGTTTTGAGATTTCTGTGGGCATAGTAGCAGAAAAGAATAAGGTTTGCCTTTTTACCGGTAATTTGGTAATAATTCTCTTCACATCATGAATGAAGCCCATATCCAGCATGCGATCCGCTTCATCCAGCACAAATGTTTGAATATGCTGAAGACTGATAAATCTTTGTTCAACTAGATCAAGAAGGCGACCCGGTGTCGCAATTAATATATCAACACCTCTTCTTAAAGCATTAGTTTGATTGAACTGGGATACGCCGCCAAAAACAACAAGATGTTTAAGCCCTGTATGTTTACCATAGGCCGCAAAACTTTCATCTATTTGTATGGCAAGTTCCCTGGTGGTGGTTAATATGAGCGCCTTAATATTGAAGTTATCTTTTTCTTTATGCTTTTGCAGATAAAGGTTTTGCAATATTGGTATGGCAAATGCGGCAGTTTTTCCGGTGCCGGTTTGGGCGCAACCTAAAAGGTCTCTTCCTTCTAATAAAACAGGAATTGCCTGTGTTTGTATTGGTGTTGGAGTAGTGTACCCTTCGGTAATAAGAGCCTTTAATATTGGCTCGATGAGATTTAGTTTTTCGAATGACAAAATAAATTGTTTAATGTAAATAATGCTAACTATTCATTTAAATTTTTATACTTCTATGATAGTTAATTGTATATGCTCAACAACCTAAGACCTGATGAGCTTTACATAAAGAGAAGATTATCTAGTCTGCTAAGAGAGAGAATATTGAGTGCAAAGATAGAGTTTTATATTTGGTAATAGAATGTTTCACAAATTGTTAAGTAGTTCATGTATGAATTCTTGTATGAATGTTCTCTAACTATAAAAAAAAATTGATGGTTATTATATTTTTTTGAAGCTTTAAAACAAACCTGCGATTGATGAAGATCGTTTTGGGAATAAGATACTTGAGCAAACTAAGTTGTGTGAATATTTATAGCAACAAAAAATTGTAAAGAACTATATGTGGAATAGTATTTATTTTAAGCTATTTATAATAGCTGTAAATTCTGCGGCAATTAATGATGAACCGCCAACAAGGCCACCGTCAACATCATTTTCACTAAAAATTTCTTTGGCGTTGGAGGCTTTTACACTTCCCCCATACAAAATGGAAATGCTTTCTGCTACTTTATCGCCATATTTTTCTGATATAACATTTCTGATATGCGCATGCATTTGCTGCGCTTGCTGCGATGTGGCAGTTTTGCCCGTACCTATTGCCCATACTGGTTCGTATGCAATTACAAAATCAGTAAGCTGCTCATCGCTTAAATGAAAGAGACTATCTTTTAACTGAGTTTCCACATGTTTATTTTGGGTTTGTGCTTCCCTTATAGAAAGTGGCTCACCGCAGCAAAAAATGGGTTTAAGATCAGCCTGCAAACATGTAATTACTTTCTCACCAAGCATCTGATTACTCTCATTAAAATATTCTCTTCTTTCGCTGTGACCGATAATTACATAATCTGTTTCAACAGATTTAAGCATCTCTGTGTTTACTTCACCGGTATATGCGCCTGATTTTTGGAAATGAACATTTTGTGCAGCTATATAATAGTTTTTTTTGCCGGCTAACTTGTGCTTTATTGCATACAGGTAAGGAAATGGTACACCAAAAATTACCAGTTGATGATCATTTAAATCTTCCTGCTTCTGCAATAAAGAATCCACAAGATCCTCAGCCTGCTTAAGTGATAAATTCATTTTCCAGTTAGCTGCAGCAATTTGTTTACGCATGTTTTATATTTTGTAAATAGTAAATATCAGTTAATATTTTTATTTCTTCATGGGTGATGTACTTGCCTTTTAATCTTTTCCAGTTATCAATATCCTTTAATGCATTTTCCAAAATATATTGCTGATCTCCCCATGAAAAATCAGGAATAAATTTAGCAGGGAATCTCTCAGCAAAAATATTACAACAAATTCCGGCCACTGTTCCGGTATTGAAAGATGTATTTATAGCGCTTCGGCTGTAATCTCCCATTAGCAATCCACATTTTGTTCCTGCAGGTATATACTCTTTGCTCTCGTTGAACCAAACCTTTACTATGCCTGCAGTATTTTTAAGATTAGAATTTGAAGTTCCTGCACCAAGATTGCACCATTCTCCTATTACTGAATCACCGAGGTAGCCCTCATGCGCTTTGTTACTGTAACCAAATAAAACACTGTTTTTTATCTCCCCACCTCCTGTGCAATAAGGCCCTAAGGTTGTGGCTCCATAAACTTTTGTGCCCATTTTTAATATACTTCCTTCGCACATAGCAAATGGGCCCCTGATTAAACAACCTTCCATAATAATAGCATTTCTGCCAATATATATAGGGCCTTCATATGCATTTAATATACTGTGCTCCACTACAGCTCCTTCTTCAATAAATATATTCTCAGGAGAAATCACTTTGTTGGTTGACGACAACTGCTGTGATATTTTACCAGAACATATCAATTCAAAATCTTCCTTTATTGCTTTGTCATTATTTTGAAATATATGCCATGGATATTCAAGAAATATTGAACGGGTATCTTTTAAACCTTTTAGTAAAGAATCTGCACTTTGCTTTGAAGGAACCAAACGGGCAGAAAATATATTTATATTTTTATCATCCTCATTTAAACCAACTTCTGAAGCAGTGTGTATCTCCTGATTAAATATTTTTTGCCATTTCTCTCTTATAGTTAAAATACCAATACGAATGTCTGCAACAGACCGTGTTGCCGAAAACGGATACATATTTTCCTTGCCTGTAATATCATCTAAAACAATCTTCATATAATAAAGCTACAAAGCAAAATATAATACGATGTAGATTATTTAGGGCAAAAAAAATCCCCCGGTAAACGGAGGATTATAATCTATTAGAGTGCCTATTTAGAGATTCTTATTATCTCTTTTTTCGTATCGCTTCTTAAATTTATCAATACGGCCGGCAGTATCTACCAGTACATTTTTACCTGTATAAAAGGGATGAGAAGTATTTGAAATTTCCAGCTTAATCACCGGATATTCATTCCCATCATCAAACAGTATCATCTCTTTTGAATTGGCTGTGGAACGGCTTAAAAACATTTGGCCGTTACTCATATCTTTAAAAACTACGGGACGATAATTACCTGGGTGCAAGTTCTTTTTCATTTATTTAATTTTTATACATGGATTTTGCCATGTTTTTTTGAGATGCAAATGTAACATATTTGAGAACTTCTGCCAACAGATGACTAATTTTTCATGTTTATATATTGTAAGGCAAGGCCCAAATCCCAACCCTTGGATTCCTGTATCACTGCCTGCAGATCATCAATTTTTTTTGCAGATATGCGGATAATATCATCCATGATAGCAGCCTGTACTTTATGCCCGCTATCTTTTATTAACTTCACGATTTTTTTAGCATCTTCCTGTTTTATTCCATTTCTTACCACAATTTCTTTTTTTACTATTTTGCCACTCTGATAAGGTTCCTTAGTTAAGTCATACACTTCTGCCGCCAGCCCCTGCTTTAAGCTTCGGCTGATAAGCACATCAATTACCTGGTTCATCTTCATATCACTTTCTGCTTCAATATTCAATTTAAATTCTTTTTTATCCAAACTTATCATTACATGAGAACCTTTAAAATCAAACCTGTTCTTTATCTCTTTATCAACTGTATTTACTGCATTATCCAGTGTTTGCAGGTCAACTTTACTAACTAAGTCAAATGAAGGCATATGAAATTTTATTTAGATGAATACAAATATAAAAAAACGCAGCCTAAAAAAACTGGTGTTTAAAATAAGTAAAGCAAAATACAGCTCAGGTAACTTTGTGCTTACTTTTTACATATATGTACATGCAAGCCCCTATTATTATAAGTATAACAGATATAATTTCTGCCTGAGTTGGATGAAAACCAAAAATATCATACACATTATTTACTCTTATCAGTTCGATAAGAAAACGTTCAATGCCTGTTAAAATAAGGTATATAGAAAACATAACTCCAGGAGTTGTAATGTTTTTTCTGATCATCCATAAAAACAGGAAAAGCAAAGAACACATGATGGTTTCATAAAACGACGTGGGGTAAACCGGCAGAGGCAAGGCCCTGCAATATTTCTCTTCGCACAGGGGCAAAAGTATACCATCTTCATTAACATTATTGGGATATGTATATGCAACAACCCACTTTGGTAAAAATGAAGGAGCCCTAAAACTTTTGT
>JBDSAQ010000240.1:0-17223 GCA_039922095.1 Ginsengibacter sp.
CTTAGGCTTATCAACCCTGATATTACTGATATTTTTCAGGTCAGTAAGCACAACGCTTCTTTCTTTATCAGTAGTTATTACCGGGGTGTTGTGGAGTTTTGGTATACTTTATTTGTTGGGATATAAAATAACATTATTAAACGCTTTAACACCCCCATTATTAGTAGTAATTGGTATACCTAACTGTATTTATTTTTTAAACAAATATCATTCTACCTACCGGCAAACCCAAAATAAAAACCAATCCTTAATTGATATGGTTAGTAAAATGGGTATCGTTACGCTATTTTGTAATCTCACCGCTGCTATAGGTTTTGCAGTATTTGCTTTTACCCAAAGCGCTGTTTTAAACGAATTTGGCGCAGTAGCAGGTATTAGCATTATGATGATATTTGTTATATCATTTATTTTACTGCCATCCATATTAAGTTATCTGCCCGCCCCTGCGCCTGCACAAACCAAATACCTTGATAATAAATGGCTCACACTGCTGCTCTTAAAATTAGAAAAATGGGTCTTGAATTATAAATCATTTGTCTACGGGATATCATTGATTATTGTTATTTTTTCGATAGCAGGTATTTTCAAATTGCGAAGTGAGGGCTTTATTGTAGATGATATTCCTAAAACTGATAAAATTTATACGGACCTTAAATTTTTTGAAAAAAATTTTAATGGGGTGATGCCACTTGAAATTGTAGTGGATACAAAAAAAAGAGGACTATTAAAAAGCAGTCTTGCACTTGTGGTTTTTAGAAAAATAGATTCCTTATCCCAATATATCACTGCTCAAAAAGAAATGGCCAGACCGCTTTCCATACCAGAAGCATTGAAATTTGCCAGGCAGGGATTTTATGAAGGTGATACTTCAAATTATCTCTTACCGGGGGAGTCTGATTATCTGATTATGTCAGGCTATTTAAAAACAAAAAGTGATAGTAATAAAAATTCCCTGAGTAATATACTTACAACCTTTATGGATACAGCGAGGCAAAGCACAAGAATAAGTATAAATATGGCTGATGCAGGAACTAAAAAATTGCCGGTTATATTAAATGGCATTCAGGCCAAAGCAAATCAATTATTTGATTCTTCCAAATATAAAGTGCAGTTAACAGGTGCAAGTATTACCTTTTTAGAAGGAAGCCATTTCATCATCAATGGTTTAAAGGAAAGTATTTTCTGGGCCTTTTTATTAATAGCCCTATGTATGTTATATCTGTTTAAATCAATACGGATACTTTTTTGTTCACTTATTCCTAATATAATTCCGCTGATAGTTACTGCAGGTATAATGGGATGGGTGGGTGTGCCTTTAAAACCCTCAACTGTATTGGTGTTTAGCGTAGCATTAGGTATTGCTGTTGATGTAACAATACGATTTTTAGTAAATTATAAACAGGAGCTTGCCGGCAATAATTATAATGTTATGGTTACTGTAATACAAACTATTAAGCATACGGGCTTAAGTATATTATATACCTCAATGGTTTTAATTGCAGGGTTTATAATTTTTTGTTTTAGTGGTTTTGGGGGTACCCAGGCTTTAGGTTGGCTTACTTCAATTACCTTATTTGTTGCTACATTAACTAACCTGCTATTATTACCTGTGCTTTTACTTGTCACCAAAAAAAAATAATCCCAAAGTTTTAAATGTAGAAAGATTTCCTCAGAATAGGTTTTCAACAAATATATTTTCCTTAAAATCACTGTAGAGGGGTAAAATCAAAAAAGGCATAATACTTTCTTTATAATAATTTTTATAACATAAATTTTTACCATGCGCCCAATATGGACAGGTGCTATAGGTTTTGGATTAGTAAACATTCCAATAAAATTGTATAGCGCCACCCAATCAAGTAACCTTGATCTTGATATGTTGGATAAAAAAGATCATTCCAATATTCGTTTTATGAGAGTTAATGAAAAAAGTGGTAAAGAGGTAACGTGGGAAAATATTGTAAAAGGCTATAAAATGGATAGTAAGTATGTGATTTTAACTGATAAGGATTTTGAAGCAGCCAGTGCTAAAAAAACCAAAACAGTTGAAATATCAGATTTTGTAAAAGAAGAAGAAATAAGCAGCATATACTATGAAACCCCTTATTATGTTGAACCTGATAAATCCGGCACAAGAGCATATGAACTATTAAGACAAGCGTTATTAAAAACAGGTAAAGTTGGTATTGCAACATTTGTTATGAGAAGTAAGGAAAGTCTTGCCATATTAAGAGCAACAAAAGATCTTATTATTTTAAACAGGATAAGGTTTGAAGAAGAGATCCGGGATTTTAAGGAACTTGCTTTACCAGAAAAAACTACCGTTAAACCCGCTGAATTACAAATGGCTGTTTCTCTTATAAATCAACTCTCGGGCAAATTTGATATCTCTCAATACAAAGACACTTATAATGCAGAGCTATTAAAATTGATACATGCCAAGGCTAAAGGACAAAAAATTGCCGCTCCCGAAATGAAAGTTGTACATAGTAAAACCAAAGATCTTATGGAGCAGTTGAAAGCAAGTCTTGATACTAAACGCAAAAAAGCATCGTGATATGGCGCTAACACTTTATAACAAAAAAAGAAATTTTAATGATACTCCGGAACCAGCTGGAAAAGTAAAATCCTCAGCATCAAAACTGGCATTTGTAGTGCAACGCCATAAGGCATCCCATTTACATTATGATTTCAGATTAGAGTTGGATGGGGTTCTTAAAAGTTGGGCTGTGCCAAAGGGGCCGTCGTTGAACCCAAAAGATAAACGGTTAGCAATGATGGTTGAAGATCATCCTTGTGATTATAAAGATTTTGCAGGTATAATCCCTGAAGGTAATTATGGTGGAGGTATTGTAGAAATATGGGACCATGGGTTTTATGCAGACCTTGATAATTCCGATAAGGCTTCTGCTGAAAAAAAATTAAGAGCCGGGCTAAAAGCGGGTAACCTTAAAGTAAGGTTATTTGGAAAAAAATTGCAGGGTGAATTTGCCTTAGTTAAAATTAAAGGCAAAGAAGACAACGTTTGGCTTCTTATTAAACATAATGATGAGTTTGCTGTGCAAACTGACTATAATAGTGAAAATGATACTCCCTCCAACTCTCCAATAAATAAATGGCTAAAGGAAAATAAGAATCCTGTTAAAAAAAAAGCTTCCTGAAAACTTCAGTTCGTGAAAGCAGAAAACTTACCAGTTTTATACAACCAATGCTGGCAAAGGAAACCAAAGAAGTATTTGACGATAATGAATGGCTTTTTGAAATAAAGTGGGATGGTTACCGTGCCATTGCCGAAATTGAAAAAGGAAATATTAAACTGTACTCCCGCAATGGAAATACTTTTGAAAATTCTTATCCTGTTGTTGCAAGAGAATTAAAAACCATAAAACAAAATTGTGTATTAGATGGAGAAATCGTGGTTTTAAATGATGAGGGAAATCCGGAATTTCAACTATTGCAGCACTATGAAAATAATACACACAGGCCTATACAATTTTATGTGTTTGATATACTTTCACTGGATGGCCATGATACCTGTGCATTACCTCTTATCGAAAGAAAAGAATTGCTGCAAAGCATTATCAGGAAAAATGAAATAATAAAATATTCCGATCATATAATAGGCCAGGGCAAGTCTTTTTTTCAGGTAACTCAGGAAAAAAAATTAGAAGGAATAATGGCTAAGAAGTGCGATAGCCAATATTATAAGGGTAAACGTACTAATGAGTGGCTAAAAATAAAACATAATCAAACTCAGGAAGCTATTATTGCAGGCTATACACAGGCAGGGGGCTCACGAAAATATTTTGGTGCATTGGTGTTAGGAATAAGAGAAGGAGATAAACTAAAATATATTGGCCATACAGGCTCCGGTTTTAATCAGCAATCATTAGCTGAAATGTACGAAATGCTTCAGCCATTGGTGCAGGAAGAGTCTCCGTTTGATGAGAAAGTTAAAACCAATATGCCTGTTACATGGGTTAAACCAGAGCTTGTATGCGAAATAAAATTTACTGAAGTAACCAATGATGGTAAACTCAGGCATCCGATATTTCTTCACTTAAGAAATGATAAATCAACTAAGGAAGTAACTATGGCTAATACGATACCGGTAAAAAAATCAGCGCTTAATCAAAAAGCTGAAGACGCCGAAAATGAAAAAAACAAAATATATACTTTTGGTAAAATAAAAGTTACAACATCTAACCCCAACAAAATATATTTTCCTGATGAGGGAATTACCAAGCGGGATGTAATTAATTATTATCTGGAAATAAGTAATTATATTTTGCCTTACTTAAAGGGACGGCCCCAATCTCTTTTACGAAATCCCAATGGAATAAATGCCAAGGGATTTTTTCATAAAGATGCCGGGGAGGATGCTCCTTCTTATGTAAAAAGTAAAAAGATTTTTTCTGACTCAACCAATAAGGATATTAATTATATACTTTGTGACAATCAACCCACACTTACCTACTTAAATAATTTAGGCTGCATTGAAGTTAATCCATGGCATTCAACAGTGCAGGCCCTGGATTATCCGGATTATCTGATGATTGATATTGATCCTTCTGAAAAAAATACTTTTGCGCAGGTTATCGAAGCGGCTAATGTGGTTAAGCAGGTTTTAGATAAGGCTGGTGCTGCAAGCTATTGTAAAACTTCAGGCGCCTCAGGCTTACATGTGTACGTACCCACAGCAAAAAAATATACGTATGACCAGGTTAAAGATTTCGCATACCTGGTATGTATGTTGGCCAGTGAACAAATGCCGGAGTTTACTACCCTGGAAAGAAATTTAAAAAAGAGAGGTAATGCACATATATACATGGATTATCTGCAAAACAGGCGAGGGCAAACTATCGCTTCTGTTTATAGCCTGCGCCCAAAGCCCGGCGCTACTGTTTCAACTCCATTATTATGGAAAGATGTAAAAAAGGGTTTATCACCCCTTGACTTTAATATAAAAAATAGTGTGAAGCGAATGAAGGAAACCGGGGATATATTCAGTGGTGTTTTAGGTAAGGGTATTGATATAAACAAATGTTTAAAAAACCTAAATGTTTAGCGGGAAAATATTCGTTTTAATAAACCACCCTTTTTCTTAGCAATTCCATATTCATCCTGGCTTCCTCTTTTAGCAATCAATGTAGTTACACCGAATTGAAGAACTGTACCGGCAACACGTTTAAGAAGGCCCGCTGATCTTCCAATAACTAACTTTTGAGAGAGGTAACCTGCCCCAAGCCCTATTGCTACATTTAAAAGATTATGACGAAATTTAGGAGATGCAGAAACTTCACTAATGGTATTTTTTAAGATATTGGCTGGTTTGTAAGTTTCATAAATTTCCTGGAATTCATATTTAATAGCTGCTTCTTCTCCATTTTTTTTTCTTTCCAGCTCAGCTATGGCAGTTTTTAAATCTTCTGTATTATTTATTTTTTTCATCCTGGCTAATTATCTCTTTAACTCTTTATTCATGTAAGCCTTTAACCATCATATTTACAACAGGTGTTTTTACCCATTTATTTTTATTCTTCAACAAAACAATACCGACAACAGCATAAAAAGCGGCTAAAATTAAAAATCCTATATATATCTTACCAATTAATTCTCCAATTAAAAGAGCAAGACCGATATTTAAGAGGAGAAAGAAACACCAAAATATTAGGAATACCACTATATAGGTTATTATATTAGAAACAATTGAAGAGGATTTGTCAATAGCCTTCAATTTTAATAATTCAATTCTTGTTTCAATATAACTTTTTATCCTTTCAAATATTGATTCTATAGAGGTAGTTGAATTTTCCATTTCCATACTTTTAAGCCTGTTGCCGGATTGTTCTGTTGGCTAAACGCATTAAGAATTCCCTTAAGAATTCATTGTATTTCTAATATCTGCGTTCATAATATCATTTTTCATCGCATTGCCTTTATCCTTTGCCTGATTAAGCATATCCCTGCCTTCTGAAGCCAAACCAGAAATCTTTTCTTTAGCTGCGTCATATTTTTCAGATATAACATCAGAATACTCATTATATTTATCCTTAACAGAATCTGCTAAACCAGCACCTTTTTCGGCAATTTTTCTCCTGGTTTCTGTTCCTTTATCGGGGGCAAATAATATCCCCAAAACAGCGCCTGCAGCGGCACCTGCCAAAACACTTGCTAATACTTTACCTGAGCTCATAATTGAAGTTTTAATTATTAAAAAATAATATTATTTAAGTCTTACCAATATAAAATATTTTGCCAGTTTTTAAATTAAGTTATTTGAGTGCCGAAAACCCGTTACCGATAACACTATAAACATTATCCACGATAAAAAATGAAATACTTTATAGTAGTTTATGAGGATTTTTTTTCCCAAAATGAGGAAGTAATGTAAGTTATTTTTAAATAGCACAATTCTAATCAAAGAATTTTTTGAAGTATCAATTTGGCATAATCTTTCATATGCTAATTATTCATATAATAATAATCATACTCATTTAAACTAATCTTTATGGAAAAAACAAAAACGAGAAAGTCTAATTCCTCATCTACACCTGTCAAAAAAAAATCAGCTATCTCCAATGGTAACGGGCAATCTAAAAATAGCGGTTCATCTAATGAAGCTTCATTATTGGAAGAATTTTTTGTAGATGAATTAAAAGATATTTATTGGGCCGAAAAGCACTTGTTGAAAGCCTTGCCCAAATTACAAAAGGCTGCCACAACCAGTGAACTTAAACAATCTTTTGGGGACCATACAGAAGTAACAAGAGAACATGTAAGTCGCCTGGAACAAGCATTTGGCATTATGGGCAAAAAACCACAGGCAAAAAAATGCGATGCTATGGATGGGTTGACTAAAGAAGCGGAAAGTATAATAGAAGACACAGATCAGGGTACTATGACACGTGATGCTGCCTTAATTATGGCTGCTCAAAAGGTAGAACATTATGAAATTGCCACTTATGGAGGTCTTAAACAATTGGCAAAAACATTAGGAAAAACTGACTTAAGTGACTTGTTTGAACAAACACTTAATGAAGAAAAAGAGGCTGACGAATTATTAACGTCTATTGCTGAATCAAGTATTAATGTTGAAGCCACCAAAGAATGATTAAAATATAAATTAGTTACAATTTCCTAATTTCTTGTAAGTCAGATCATATCCGGTCTGACTTTTTAATATCAACTGTAAAAAATTAAATATTGAGTGGAGATAATTATATACAATTAGTAGGCACTATAGCAGGAATTTTTACTGCTTTATCCTTAATGCCTCAGCTAATTAAAACATTCAAAAAAAAAGAGGCTGAGGAAATTTCACTGGGAATGTTGCTTACTTTAATGTGCGGAATAGGCCTTTGGATATATTATGGAATACTAAGAAATGATTTTCCAATAATTATAACTAACTCATTTTCTTTTTTATTAAATATGCTACTTGTTGTACTACGATGGAAATACAAAAAATAGAACTGTGGTATTGGATGTTATAATAAACGTTTAGAAGCAGACTCTATTTTTAATTTTCCTTCATCAACATTTTCTATTAGCACAATTCCTGGCTTCTTTCCTTTTTCAAAACTCCCTATATCATTCATTTGTAAGGCTTGAGCTCCATTAAAAGTAGCCCATTGCAATAATTTCTCAAGCGTTACAAAGGGGAAATAAAACTGAATAGTTTTCATCTCATCTAAAATATTTAAACTCCGGTTACTTGCCAAACTATCAGTCCCTAAAATTATCAGGTTATCCTTTTTTACCAGCATTTCAACCGGTGGTAATGTATCTTCAATATATAAGTTTGAATTAGGGCAAAGGCAAAATGACACCAACTGGTAATCAGGTTTGGTTTCATTTATATAGTCAATATCTTCTTGTGTTGTAAATGTATTGTGCACTAAAATAACTGAGGCCGCTTTTGATAATTTATGAAAGCAGGTTTGTAAACTTGTTTTTTTACTTGGAGAAAAAAAGGAATTACTGATATTCATCTTTTCATACATTCTCAAAAGATCACCTGTACCCTGCAAAAAAAATTCGTTTTCAAAATGGGTTTCCTGGTTATGCATAGTTATTGTTTTGCCCTCAAAAACTGGAATAAGCTTTTCCCAGAGAGCATCAGAAACCGAGTATGGCGCATGTGGCACAATGGAAGCAGTCAGGTGCCCTGTTGTAAATTCATCATAAAGAATTTTACTTCTTTCCCATCTAGATTTCGATAATGGTGGTGCCCAGCCACTGGCTTCTATAAAATTGTAATACCTTAAAGTATGTCTGAGCTTTTGGGCTAAGGTTAAATTATTGTTGCAAATATCTCCCACTGCCACAATACCACTTTCACCCATTTGTGCCTCGGCTTTTTTAATGGTATCAAATATTTCTCCTTCACCAAAATGCCTCTCATTAATCACTTTATAAACAAAATCAGCTAGCCCTGTTTTATCAGCAATTAATCCTTTCATATGGCTGAGTTCTAAATGGCAATGGGCATTTACAAAACCCGGGGTTATAATTCCTTTAAAAACTTCAATATCATCCCCGGCATTATCGGCAGATTCAATTGATATTATTTCCCCATCGGGTTTTGTAACTAACACCTCATTATTATTTAACAGTGTCAGTCCTGTAAATAACTGATCTGCCTTTAATTTACGATAGCTCATCTAATAAGTTAATGATTAATTTTGCCGTCTTTAAAATAATTCAATTATAAACTGACAGTGCAAGTGTATATAATATAATTGGTAAAAATAGAGAACAATATGTTAGATAAACTGGCAGCAATAAAAGCAAGATTTGATGAGTTAGCTATAGCTTTATCGAACCCTGAAATTGTTGTAGATAATAAAAAATTTACCCAATTGAGTAAAGAATACCGCAGTTTGGAAAAAATTGTAGACGTACGGAACAAATATGCAACATTGCTCGATAATATGGAGTTTAACAAAGAAGTGCTAAACAGCGACGATGTTGAAATGAGAGACCTTGCCAAGCAGGAGTTGCCGGAGTTGCAGCAAAAGAAGGAAGAACTTGAAGGGCAAATCCGGGCAATGCTGATACCAAAAGATCCGCAGGATGAACGGAATTGTATCCTGGAAATAAGGGCGGGCACTGGTGGAGATGAAGCTTCACTATTTGCAGGAGACCTGATGCGTATGTATTTAAAATATTGTGAAAACAAGGGATGGAAAGCAATGCTGTTGAGTGAAAGTGAAGGTACAGTTGGCGGGTATAAGGAAGTTCAGATAGAAGTTACCGGAGAGGATGTTTATGGCATACTTAAATTTGAAAGCGGAGTACACCGTGTACAACGTGTACCTGATACTGAAAGCAGTGGCCGTGTACATACCAGCGCTGCAACAGTGGCAGTAATGCCTGAAGCCGATGAGATTGATGTTGAGGTAAAAGAAAGTGATGTAAAAATGGAAACAGCCCGAAGCGGCGGTGCTGGCGGTCAAAATGTAAATAAAGTGGAAACAAAAGTATTTTTAACTCACATACCCACTGGTATTGTAGTAGTATGTCAAACTGAAAGGTCGCAGCTTGGTAACAGGGAAAAAGCAATGCAGATGCTGAGAACAAAACTATATGAAGAAACTGTGCGTAAGCAGGAAGATGAAATTTCACGGCATAGAAAAAGCCTGGTAAGTACAGGGGATAGGTCAGCAAAAATAAGAACATATAATTTTCCTCAGGGCAGAGTTACTGATCACCGCATAGGATTAACACTGTATAATCTTAACAACATATTGAATGGTGAAATCCAGGAGTTTATTGATGCGCTGCAGTTTGCAGAAAATACAGAAAAGCTTACCAGCATTGAATAAAATTGAATAACATATAACTTTATTTTCTTACATTAAGGGAAATTTTTGGCACCTGTTTTGCAATATATATTTTCAATAAGTTTAAAAGTCAATTTTCTCATAAGCAGTTAGTTTTGGTAAACGGCCCTGGTTTCTACCGGGGCCTTCTTTTTTCTCCAATAATTCAGTACCAGATTTTCGCTACTAATTAAAATAGCTGTTTTTGATTTGTAAACAATTCTTGTAACCCCGGCTTTTAATGCATTCAGCACTTAGTGCGCAAATTAAGTCCTATCGTTTGGAGTTTGATATTCAAACATTATAATACTGTCTACTCCTGATGCTACTGGGAAGAGGCCATCATAAAAATGGGAAACTGTTTTCTGAGGATAAAAATCATAGATACTTAACAGGTACCTGTAGAGTCAATAGTAAAACAGCAATTCACTTAAAATGAATTGCTGTTTTTAAGCTTAAACTATAATTTTTTATTCTTTTGTTTTTACTTCAGTAGTTGGGGAAGTGGATGAACCGGAATTAGCAGGAGATGAGGCCGGAGAGGCAGATTCAGGCTGCCTGCTTATTGGTTGACGTGAAGGTTCTGGCCTGCCAACTCTTCTAACAATTGGTTGTCTGCCTGTTGGTCTTGTCCTTTTATTGGTTTCCTGGCGTTTTGAAAATTCCGCATCATGCTCACCACTCCATTTAGTAAATTTTTCCATGGCAGCGGCTTCATCAAAAAGGCCTAAGGTTACACCACGCAACAAGTGTTTTAGAAATAATACTCCCTTAAAACTTAATATGCGGCGAACAGTATCTGTAGGTTGTGCACCTTTATGTAACCAGTCCAATGCTTTTTGCCTGTCAATTTGAATACTTGCAGGAACAGTTAATGGATTGTATGAACCTAATTTTTGGATGAATTTACCATCGCGGGGACTACGGGCATCTGCAACTACTATAAAGTAAAATGGTCTTTTCTTTGAACCATGGCGTTGCAATCTCATTTTTACAGCCATAAAAAATAAAAATTTTTCTTGGGTTGTTAATAATCTTTAAAAGGATAGCGAAGATAAGGAGTGAAATGTCAATATCCAAATGTTATAGAAATTATCTCTTGCCTAAAGAAGCTAATTTACCCATGGGCATTTTATTCATCATCTTCATCATATCTTTCATTTGTTCAAATTGTTTTAGAAACTGGTTTAGCTCTGTCATATCTTTCCCGCTTCCCTTAGCAATTCTTTGTTTTCTTCCGGCATTAATAATATCCGGATTTCTCCGTTCTTCAAGTGTCATTGAATTGATCATAGCCTCTATGCCTTTAAAGGAATCATCGTTAATATCTATATCTTTCATTTGTTTACTAATACCCGGAATCATCCCCATTAAATCCTTTAAATTCCCCATTTTTTTTATTTGCTGCAGCTGGCTTTTGAAATCTTCAAAATCAAATTGATTTTTACGTATTCTTTTTTCAAGCTTAGCCGCCTGAACTTCATCAAATTGTTCCTGTGCTTTTTCAACAAGGCTCACAATATCACCCATTCCTAAAATCCGCTGCGCCATCCTTTCCGGATAAAATACATCAAGGGTATCTAATTTTTCACCACTGCTTACAAATTTAATTGGCTTGTTTACGGTATATTTTATGGATATGGCTGCCCCACCTCTCGTATCTCCATCCAATTTCGTTAACACGACACCAGAAAAATTTAACCGCTCATTAAAAGTTGCAGCGGTGTTTACTGCATCCTGCCCCGTCATACTGTCCACAACAAATAAAATTTCCTGCGGATTAACTGCAGCTTTTATATTAGCCACTTCTGTCATCATAACTTCATCTATAGCTAACCTGCCGGCTGTATCAATAATGATAACATTTTTGTTTTTACTCCTGGCAGCGCTAACTGCATTTTGTACAATAGATACCGCATCTTTATTTTCGGGCTCACTGTATACCTCAACATTTACCTGCTCCCCCAATATTTTTAATTGTTCAATAGCAGCAGGCCTGTAAATATCTGCAGCTACCAATAAGGGTGACTTACCTTTTTTAGTTTTAAGATAGTTGGCAAGCTTACCACTAAAAGTTGTTTTTCCACTTCCTTGTAAACCTGCAATTAATATAATCGCCGGGTTGCCTTTTATATCCAGGTCACTTTCGCTGCCACCCATTAATTCTGTCAACTCATCTTTTACAATCTTTACCATTAACTGGCCCGGGCTAATGGCATTGATCACTTTTTCACCTATTGCTTTTTCTTTGATAGTATCAGTGAATTCCTTGGCGATTTTATAATTTACATCAGCATCAACCAATGCACGACGGATGTCTTTTAATGTAGCAGCGATATTTAGTTCTGTAATTCTGGCTTGCCCTTTTAAATTTTTAAAGGCAGCATCCAATTTATCACTAAGAGATTCAAACATATTATACGGTATTAGTTTTAATTACTTTACAATTTATCAAAAAATGGTTTTAACAGCCTATATGATCTTTTGACTAAGCTCAAAAAAAAAGTGAACATAACAAAGTTATATTCACATCTAATTATAAAAATATGTAAAATTATGCTCCGCCTAAATAGGTTCGTAATAAATTACAGCGTGAACTTACCCGAAGTTTAGTTAATGCTTTGTCTTTTATTTGCCTTACCCTTTCCCTGGTTAAATTAAAATGCTGGCCAATATCTTCAAGACTAAAAGGATGATCTATACCAAGTCCAAAAAAATACCTGATAACATCTTTTTGCCTCTGAGTTAAGGTGCTTAATGAACGGTCAATCTCTATTTTTAAGGAATCTTTAAAAGCTATTTGCCTGTCCGTTGTATCAGCATTTGGATTTTCAAGCACATCAATTAATGTACCTTCTTCTCCCTCAGATAAGGGTGAATCCATACTTACGTGTCGTGCTGCCACACCTAAAGTTGCAGACACTTCTTCTGTTTCTATCTCTAAGAAACTTGCAAGTTCTTCAGCAGTTGGCTCTCTTTCATATTCTTGTTCTAACTGAGAAAATGCCCGGCTTATGCGATTGGTTAAACCTACTTTATTTAATGGCAAGCGTACAATTCTTGATTGCTCTGCAAGGGCTTGTAAAATACTTTGCCTTATCCACCAAACACCATAAGATATAAATTTAAAACCACGGGTTTCATCAAACCTTTGGGCTGCCTTAATTAAACCAAGATTACCTTCGTTAATCAGGTCAGGCAAAGTGAGACCCTGGTTTTGATATTGCTTTGCTACTGAAACAACAAAGCGAAGATTAGCCTTTGTTAATTTGTCCAATGCCTTTTGATCTCCCTGCCTTATTAGCCCGGCTAATAGAACTTCTTCTTCCGGACTTATTAATTCTACTTTCCCAATTTCCTGTAAATATTTTTCTAAACTTTGACTTTCGCGGTTGGTTATTGATTTGGAGATCTTGAGTTGACGCATACTCATAAGGGTAAGATTTGGAAATTAAAATTTATTATTGGATTAAAATGTTGTTAAAAGAACACCAACTAAACGTAATTTATAATATTTAATTGTATTTCAAACAATTTATTATGTAGGATAATTGTCAAAATAATATTACCTGAATTAAACCGTTTAAGTAATAACTTGTATTAAATACTAAAATAAAATGATAAAATATTTTGAGTAGTGAATTTATTTTCTATTATTGCACAAATCCCCAATAGAATTTTAAAAAAAAAGGATGAGTAAGAAAGTTAAGTTTACATTAGAGTACCCTGTAAGGTGTTCGCCGGGAATTTTATATGAATTTTTATCAACTCCATCCGGATTGCAGGAATGGTTTGCTGATAAGGTTGATGAAGCAGAAGGAGTTTTTAGTTTTTCATGGAATGGTACTACTGAGGAAGCAGAAGTGATAGAAAGCGAAGAAAATAAATCCATCCGCTTTCATTGGCTTAATTCCCCTAATGGGGAATATTTCGAATTTTTAATAGAGAAATCTGAAGTAACCAACATAACAATTTTAATCGTAAATGATTTTGCAGAAAAGAAAGAAATTAAGGATCAAAGTCAGTTATGGGAAACCCAGGTTAAAGATCTTTTTTATCGCCTGGGAAATTAATCTTCAACAATTCAAGAATCTCCTTAAAACTATTTATTATAAAACTCTGGGCATTATCCCACTGCTTTACAGGTAATTGCTTGGCTACTTTAAAAAAAGGTTGTTTGATAACCACGGCAAATGCACTGCAAGTAAATACTGTCGCACTCAGATAATTTTTTTCTACAAAATCATGCTGCCATTCTTCCGGGTTCACACAAATAAAAAAATGATTTTCTTTTAAAAATAAAAGCAGCGCCGGGTTACTATTTATGAACTTTGCTTTATGATCTCCAGATAAATGAAGGGTGATGCTGAAAAAATTTCCCCACCAAAACATGGTCCTTATTGCAAGGATATTATTCTTAATAAAATCAGTTGGGTAGTCTAAAATAATATACGGGAGAAGCTGGTAGTTTTCTCCCCTGGTAATTTTTCCACTTAAATATGAAATGTCCCCAAACAAATGATCAAAAAGCATAAGTTCCTTTTTCATCATTTCATTTATTTCGCCGAACATTTCATATACTTTTTTTATTATCCGGTGTTTAGTTAAAATCCATTCAGTGTTATTAATCAGCTCTGCTTCCTCTGCTGAAAGCTGTATTTTTGTAATATCCATAATTGTTATTTGGCGTATTATAAAATTAATGTACTTCTTCTGTGATTAAAAAGTTAGATAAACTTATTCTCAAATCATTTTTTCTGCCTTTTCTGGCTACGTTCTTTATAGCCTTATTTGTATTAATGATGCAGACAATATGGAAGTATATTGATGATCTTGTAGGCAAGGGACTGGATATGTTTACGCTCTCTAAGTTTATTATGTATGCCAGTGCTACAATGGTTATGCTTGCATTACCTATTGCTATTTTACTTTCTTCAATTATGACCTTTGGTAAACTTGGCGAAAGTTTTGAACTGGTTGCCATCAAATCATCCGGCATTCCTTTGTTACGATTTATGCGACCCTTATTTTTTGTAGCAGTATTATTATGCGGAGTTACCTTTCTGTTTGCAAATTATATTATACCCGTTGCTAACTTAAAATTTGCTGTTTTATATAATGATATTTATCGTAAGAGCCCGGCATTTGATTTAAAAGACGGGGTTTTTTATAATGGATTCCGGGGATATTCAATAAAAGTTGGAAAAAAAGAAAAAGACCAAACCACATTAAGCAACATCCTTATTTATGAGCAGACTTATGGTTTGCAGGATAATACTGTTATTTCAGAAAAAGGAAAAATGACGATGAGCCCGGATAAAAAATTTCTGGAATTCAGATTGCAAAATGGTTACCGCTATCAGGAAAAAGGTGATATCTCAGGCCTTAATAATGAATTTATCCGTCTTGGATTTAAAGAATACAACAAGCTATTCGATCTTAGCCAGCTTGATATACAAAAAACAGCCGACAGTTTATTTAAAAGTGGTTTTCGAATGCAAAATGTTAGTCAGCTTGATAAAACAATTGATTCCCTTAAGAAGTTTCAGGATTCACTTGCAAGAAGAACAAAATATGATTTAGGTCTTTATATAAATGCTATAAAATATCAGGACAGCGCACATGACTTACCTCAAAATCACAACCAAAGTGCTGTAAAAAAAATGGATGATCTTATTCCTGATTCCTTAAAAGCAACCATTACCGAAAGGGCATTATCTACTCTCAATAGTTTACGAAGTACAATAGAACTTAACACTATTGAAACCGAGGGCCGTGCAAAAGAGCTAAGCATGCATCTTATTGAATGGCATAAAAAATTCTCACTTTCTGCAGCCTGTCTCGTATTATTTTTCATTGGTGCCCCACTTGGATCAATAATAAGAAAGGGAGGCTTGGGTATGCCTTTGGTTGTTGCTATAATTTTTTTTATGCTTTTTCACCTCCTTAATATGTTTGGAGAAAAATTTGTAAAACAAGGCCTTCTTACACCACTTATTGGTACGTGGTTGCCTGTTATTGTTTTAACCCCTGTAGGTACATTTTTAACATATAAAGCCACTCGTGATTCGCAGTTGTTTAGTAAAGAATATTACTACCGGTTTTTTAAAAAGGTATATTCTTTTTTTAGGCCTGTATTAAGTAAATTTCAGAAATCAATATCTCACCCTTAAAATATTTTTATGACTAATAATCCCCGCAGAATTTTTTTAAAAAATACCTTAAAAGGTACTTTGGCTATTACTATTGGCAACGGAAATTTGGGCTCATTCATTAACTCTGATCCATTATCAGCTAAAGCTACTTTGGGTTACCATACCGGCTTTGATCAGCAGCCATTACCTTATGCATACAACGCACTGGAAGATGTGATTGATACCTCAACCATGGAAATACATTATACCAAACACGCAGCAACCTATTCAAAAAATCTTAAAGAAGCAGTAGTAGCTGAAGGTGCAGATTCAAAAAAAAGTGTAGAAGAAATATTAACAGGTATATCAAAATACACCACTAAAATGCGTAATAATGCCGGGGGACATTACAATCATGAAATGTTCTGGCAATGCATGCGGCCAAAGCAAAATGATAATAAGCCAACCGGGAAATTGCTTGCTGCTATAGAAAAAAATTTTGCTTCATTTAATGATTTTAAAACTCAACTTTCTAATGAAGGAAAAAACAGGTTTGGCAGCGGATGGGCATGGCTATATGCAGATAAAAATAACATGCTTAAGGTAGGATCTACTCCAAACCAGGATAATCCCCTCATGGATATTAGTGAGATAAAAGGTTTTCCTTTATTAGGATTAGATGTTTGGGAACATGCATATTATCTTAAATATCAAAACAAAAGAGCTGATTATATTGAAAATTGGTGGAAAGTTGTTAACTGGGACTATGTGCAGGAAAGATTTGATAAATGGAAGTAATGGTAATAAAGAAGTCCTGAATGGACTCAGCCTTTGCGTAGAGGAATCTTTAAAATGATGCAACTAAACAAAGGCTGATGAATTAAAGCAATCTGGTACAAATGTATATTTTTGAGATTGGCATTTCCAAATAAAAAACGATTTTTTTTTAAAATTATGTAAATCTTCTCAGCAAGTTTTATATCAAATAATCAAATCTTTAGTTCAGTTACCGCAGTTTTAAAATCTTATATTCGTCCATTTTATCTTTAAAAAAAAATTATGCAAGTTTGGAAAGATTACCAGGAAAAAAATAAAGATCGCTTTTTAGAAGAATTGATGGACCTGCTGCGCCTTCCTTCAATAAGTGCAAAAAAAGAGAATAAGGCAGACATGATAAGATGTGCCGAAGCTGTGAAGAATAGATTACTGCAGGCTGGGTCTGATAAGGTAGAAATACATCAAACTGATGGCCATCCTGTTGT
>JBDSAQ010000241.1:0-7474 GCA_039922095.1 Ginsengibacter sp.
GTTGATTGAATTTATTTAAAACAGATGTCTTTGGGTCGTTGCCCATGCGGGCAATACCCATTTCATGATTGGCATTGCCCGGGTAAGAGATGCTGCCTTTTACAGAAACATTTTTGAATCCAGTGGCTTCCAGCATTTCTTTACCTGTAACGGCAATATCATTATGCATCGCCTTTTCATTCTCCTTAAATTCACAATCTACCTTAATAAGCGGCCTGCCCCATTGATCTTTTTTATCAGTGTTTAATGTAATGCGATTATCCTGATAAGGCAGGCATTCACCAAATGCATACATATTTATTTGCCATGCGCCTGGCTCCGTCATGGCTTCTTTTAATGCAGATCCTATAGGCACATCGGTTTGCTGCATAGCTCTGCCGGCACTTGCTCCATAATGATAACCCCTGATAAAGTTTTCATTTTTATCACTAACATTTTTAAACCTTGGTATGTAAATATTGGTTGGCCTGCGCCCAAAGTAATAACTATCCTCAAATCCATCTACATCAGCGGATATTACAAGGCCTTTATGATGATCCATAAGGTTACGCCCAACCTGGCCACTGCTGTTCCCAAGTCCGGTTGGGAAACGGTTTGAAGTGGAATGAAGTAAAATAAAAGCAGTGGCTACTGTAGATGCATTTAGAAAAATAAGCTTTGCATTAAAGTGCTCTACCTGCTTGGTTTCTGTATCAAGAACTTCCACTCCTGTTGCTCTTTTCTTTTGCTCATTATAAATTACTTTATTCACCAGTGAGTGAGGCCTTACAGTTAAATTACCGGTAGCATATGCCGCAGGAATTGTACTGGCATTGGTGCTGAAGTAAGCGCCATAAGGGCAACCCCGGTGACAAAGATTTCTTGCCATACATTGCCCCCGGCCCTGTACTGGTTTGGTTAGGTTGGCAGTTCTGCCCATTATAACTTTACGGTCAGCGTACTTAGCTTCTATCTTTTGCTTAAAATATTTTTCCACACAGTTCATCTCGAACGGTGGTAAAAATTTTCCATCGGGCAGTTGAGGTATGCCCTCTGCCGAACCACTCACTCCAATAAATGACTCAACATAATCATACCACGGGGCAATATCCTTATACCGTATCGGCCAGTCCACAGCAATGCCATCTTTCAAATTTGCTTCAAAGTCCAGATCGCTCCAGCGGTAACATGCCCTTGCCCATAAGAGGGAACGGCCACCTACAATATCACCTCTTATCCAGTCAAAGCGTTTTGTTTCTTCGTATGGATTTTGCTCATCATTGATATAAAAATGTTTATTGTCTTCCCTAAAAGAATAATGGCGGCTTTGTACATAGCTCTGTTTTCTATCTTGTTCCGTTAATTGAAAACGATGTTTAAATTCCCATGGATTTTTTGTGGCTGTAGGATAATCGGGATGAACAACATTACGGCCACGATCAAGCAACAAAACTTTCAGGCCTTTTTCGCAAAATTCTTTTGCAGCCCAGCCGCCACTGATACCGGAGCCAACTACAATGGCATCATAAGTATTTTGAGATAATGCTTTATTGTTTATAAATGTTGTATCAGGCATGGGGTTTATTATTCATTATAATATTAGTGGATTGTTGTTGGGTCATTGGTTACTGAGTCATTGGTCATTGGGTCATTGAGTCATTGAGTCATTGGTATTTGGGTCATTGGGCCATTAGTCATTGGAGTACTTTATATATCTTGCTTATTTCTGGTATTGACTGATGACTTCTGACTATTGACCAATTAAAAAATATCACCTATTAAAATGTTGTCGCATTACCTTAGGATAATCAGCTAATGCTATCTCTGGCTCTTCAATTTCGGGATGCCATAACTTCTCCCATTCAAAACTATAATATCCTTTATAATCGCCTTTTTCTAAAGCCTGTATAGCCTCAAAAACAGGAACCTCTCCCTGGCCTAACAACTTATAGTTTACTTTATGATTAACTAAGCTTGCATCTTTTATATGTGTATGATGAATGTATTTTTTTAATTTTTTATACATCTCCACGGGAGGCTCTTTTGTTACTATCCACATATTTGTTACGTCCCATACCAACCCGACCTTTGCATGAGACGCTGACTGCATAACTTTTAAAAGGTCATCGCTTTTTACAACGTCACCATGCGTTTCCATCAATACACTTACATTGCTTCCTTTTGCATGATCTCCCAATTCCATTAATCCTTTTATTATTAAATCTATGGTTTCATTTTTCTCCTGTTCTTTCGGAAAATTATTCGGGAATACCCGTATGTATGGGCAATTTATTTTTTGCGCCAGGTCAATAAAACGCCGGCCTTCATCAAGATTGCTTTTTCTTTTCTCGCTATCGGCAATATGCAAATTTGTTGAGGAGCCCAGATCAACAAAGCGAAGATTTTTATCTTTTAGAACAGTAAGAGTGCCTGCTATATTTTGATTACTAAATTCCCTGCATTTTGTAAGATCCAGCTCACGTTGTATGCCCCTTAATTCTATCCCGTTGTACCCGTGCTGAGCAGCGAAATCTGTTATTTTCATGAAGGTCCAATCCGGGCAACCTAATGTGGAAAATGCAAGGAGTGGCTTCTTCTTATTTTCATCAAAGCCAGTAGTAACCAGCGTTGCTGCTGCTAACACAGAAGTTGATTTCAAAAATTTTCTTCGGCTAATATAAACCATTATATATTTTTTATTTTGTTAGAAGGAAGGAGTTTGCAATCTCTTTATAAAGATAAAGATTAAATTATTCGGGAACAGCATGCCCCAAAATTCATAGTTTCAGCCCCCAAATAATATAGTTTTTTATAACAGGTGATTTAAACTTATTCATTGCACTTATGTTATCACTCTATGAGCAAAGTGTATAGTTTTAAAAAAATCCAGGTTCTCCCCATATCATTAGGTAAAGCATGGGATTTTTTTTCTGATCCTGCAAATCTTGCTAATATCACTCCAGGTAATATTGGTTTTGATATCATCTCGAAACATCATGGTGAAAAAATGTATGCAGGTCAAATTATTGAGTATACAGTTAAACCTGTTTTAGGAATCCCCCTTTACTGGATGACAGAAATAACTCATATAGAAACTCAAAAATATTTTATTGATGAACAGCGCTATGGCCCTTATGCACTATGGCATCACCAGCATCATTTTAAAGAAACAGAAAACGGAGTTGAAATGACGGACATCATTCATTATAAAATCCCATTCTGGTTTTTTGGAGATATTGCCAATACTCTTTTTGTGAAAGATCAGCTTGATAAGATTTTTGATTATCGTTATAAAAAGGCAGAAGAATTATTTGGAAGAAAATTAGTATGAGGTGCCAGGCTTGGGTTTCAGGTATTAGGAAAAGAATGATATTAATGCTGCAGATACCTGGCACCTCAAACCTTACACCTATCATCTTTATTCATTATTTTGCGCAAAACATTTAAATGAAAAGACAGCTTACTTCATGGTTTAGCCCCTCACTTGAGAGAGAAATGCCTGTGGCAGTTTATGGCGATTATGGATTTGCATTATTAATGGTGCCAACTGCCGCAGCAGATTATTTAGAGTATGAGCGTTTTCAATTGATGGATACCTTGGCACCATACATTGATGCAGGTAAAGTAAAAGTGTTTTCTATCAACAGCATTAATAATGAGAGCTGGCTCAATAAGGAAATGCTTCCTGAGCATAAAGCAATACGGCATAACCAGTTTAATGAATATGTTTTTAATGAAGTTATTCCTTTCGTTAAAAATTCTACTTCCGCCGAAACACCAATAATAACCTGCGGCGCTTCCTTTGGCGCTTTACACAGCATGAACTTATTTTTAAAACGCCCCGAACAAATTGACGGTGTTATTGCAATGAGTGGTGTTTACGATCTTTCAGAATACACGAAAGGGTTTTGGGATGAGCAGGTATATTTTAATTCGCCGCAACATTATATCCCTAATCTTACTGACCCCTGGTATTTGGATAATATCCGCAAAAGCAATCATATTCATATTTTATCAGGAAGCGGAAGTTATGAAGACCCGTGGGCCTCGAGAAAATTTTCAGGTATTCTTTATGATAAAGGAATTAATCATGAACTTGATATTTGGGGTGAAGACATGACGCATGATTGGCCCACATGGAGAGCTATGCTTCCGAATTATATTGAGTCAAGATTTTAAAATTAATGGTGAATTGCGAATACCCGTAATTGCCCATTCACCATTCACCATTCACAATTCACAATTCCCCACTGATTTGCTACTTTTGTTCAATGGAAAAAAAACTATTTTTGCTTGATGCAATGGCACTTATTTACCGTGCTTATTATGCGCTTATACGCAGCCCTATATTAACTTCCAAAGGAAAAAACACTAATGCACAATTCGGTTTTACCAATACTTTATACGACCTTATAAGCAGGGAAAAACCAACTCATCTTGCTGTGGCATTTGATACGGTTGCCCCTACCGAACGTCATACTGATTTTTTAGATTATAAAGCCAACAGGCAGGAAGCGCCGGAGGATCTTATATCTTCTTTAACTGATATTAAAAAGATAATCCAGGGTTTTAATTTACCCGTTGTTGAATGTGATGGCTACGAGGCTGATGATATAATCGGAGGGCTTGCACAGCAGGCGGAAGCAGAAGGCTTTGAAGTTTTTATGGTAACGCCGGATAAGGATTTTGGCCAGTTAGTTACTGATAAAATAAAAATTTATAAGCCTGGCTACCAGGGAGGCAAAGTTGAAATAATGGGCGCTAAAGAAGTATGTGAAAAGTGGAATATTAAAAACGTTTCGCAGGTGATTGATATACTTGGGTTAATGGGGGATGCAAGCGATAATATTCCCGGCATACCCGGCGTTGGAGAAAAAACTGCTTCGAAACTTTTAGCTGAATATGGTACCCTTGATAATGTACTGGCAAATGCAGAAAACATTAAAGGGGCTCTTGGAGAAAAAATAAGAGCAGGAAGAGAATCTGCTATTATGAGTAAAAAGCTTGCTACAATAATTACCAAAGTCCCATGTGAATTTCATGATGAAGATTTTAGAGTAAAGCCTTTTAATTTAGAAGTTTTAAAGGACCTTTTTACAGAGCTTGAATTTAAAACTTTAGGAAGAAGAATTCTTGGAGAAGAATACAGCGCTTTTGTTGTAGGCACTACAGTAGTACAAACTGATCTCTTCGGAAACGCAATGGAGCAGCCCATTCCCAAGCCCGAAGAACTTGCACAGGCAGAGGAAAAGCCCGGGCTTATTGCTGAAAAAAATATCAGCAATACACCTCATCAATATATGATAGTTGAAGGTGAAGAAGCCATCAATGATCTTATTAATAAATTATTTCAACACACAGAAATTTCTTTTGATACGGAAACCACGAGTAAAGATGCAAATGAAGCAGAGCTTGTAGGCCTAAGCTTTTGTTTTACTACCGGGGAAGGCTATTATGTTCCATGCCCTGCTGATGCGGAAGGCACCCGAAATATACTGCACCAGTTTGTAAAATTGTTTGCTGATGAATCTAAAATTTGGGTTGGCCAAAACATAAAATATGATCTGCTTGTTTTAAAATGGTATGGTGTAGAATTAAAAGGAAAGCTTTTTGATACCATGCTGGCCCATTATGTAATTGAGAGTGAAGGCAGGCGTAACATGGATTTGCTAAGTGCCCAATACCTTGGTTATCTGCCTGTTTCTATTGATGAGCTAATTGGTAAAAAAGGTAAAAGCCAGGGGACTATGAGAGATGTTGAAGTTGAAAAGGTAAAAGAATATGCTGTAGAAGATGCAGACATAACACTTCAATTAAAAAATGCTTTTGTACCATATTTAAAATCTAAACGGGTAGAAAAAGTTTTTAATGAAGTGGAAACTCCTTTGATAAAAGTGCTTACAGATATGGAATACGAAGGGGTAAGAGTTGATATGGATTTTTTAAATCTCTATTCAAAAGAGTTGGAAATAGATGCAAAGCGCTCCGAAGAAAATGTGTATGAGCAGGCCCAGGTAAGATTTAATTTATCATCGCCAAAGCAACTTGGAGAAGTGTTGTTTGAAAAGTTGAAGCTTAATCCAAATGCTAAAACAACAAAAGGTGGTCAATATGCAACAGGGGAAGATGTGCTGTTAAAGCTTTCTCATGAAAACAAAATTGTGGAAGACATTTTAAATTACCGTGAGCTTACTAAATTAAAATCAACGTATGTTGATGCATTGCCGCAAATAATAAACAGGAAAACCGGCCGTGTGCATACCTGCTACGGACAGGCAATTGCAGTAACAGGTCGGCTTAGCAGCAATAACCCTAATCTTCAAAATATCCCGGTAAGAACTGAGAGAGGCCGGGAAATAAGAAAAGCATTTATACCGAGGGATAAAGAGCATTGCATAATATCGGCAGATTATTCACAGATAGAATTACGCATTGTAGCAGCTATAAGCGGTGATCCCGCTATGGTGGAGGCTTTCAGGCTTGGTAAAGATATTCACACTGCAACGGCAGCTAAAGTGTTTCACGTAGCTGAAGAAGACGTTACAAAAGAAATGCGCTACAAAGCCAAGAGCGTAAATTTTGGGATTATTTATGGACAAGGTGCTTTTGGTCTTGCGGAAAATTTAGCCATCTCCCGCGGTGAAGCAAAAGAAATAATTGAGACATATAAAAAAGAGTTTGCCAATATTCAGAAGTACATGGATAACACTATCAACTTCTGCAGGGAAAATGGATATGTTGAAACATTAATGGGACGTAAGCGCTGGCTAAAAGACATCAACTCCTCTAATTTTACTGTTCGTGGATATGCAGAAAGAAACGCCATCAACTCACCGATACAAGGCACTGCAGCAGATATGATAAAGCTGGCCATGATAAAAATTCACGCTGAATTTAATAAACATAGTTTCAGATCAAAGATGATAATGCAGGTGCATGATGAACTGGTGTTTGATGCACATAGAGATGAAATCGAAACTATCAAGCCAATTATTATTGATTGTATGCAAACCGCATTATTGTTACCTAATGATGTACCCGCAGATGCGGAAGTTGGTGTGGGGGAGAATTGGCTGGAGGCGCATTGAGGCCCTCATCCATTGACCTCATCCCAACCCTTCTCCAAAGGAGAAGGATGTTTTGTCCTTAAGTTCTCTCTGCAAGTGGAGAATGGAAGGGCCCTCTGGCGGCTTTATCGGGACGGAGGATTTAGGTGAGGTCAATCTTATTTATATCATCAGCAATTGAATAAATATAATTGAACTGATCTGTTATTGGTTTTGTTTGAATGAGTAAATCTTTTGTGGTTGTCTCTATAACGCCTTCTTCTATTTCCTGTTTTCGCTTTTCCATTAATATTTCTGCATGAGCGTTTAATGCCCTCAAAGAGTGTTTTTCAAAGATTATTGGTTTAAGATCATTAGTTTCTAATCCTTCAATAATATTGGTAAAATATCCAATAGTTTCTTTTACAACCGGTTCAAAAGCGGGAGAG
>JBDSAQ010000242.1:0-5573 GCA_039922095.1 Ginsengibacter sp.
CGCAATCGTGGTCTGTTGTAGCGTTGTGTTGCAATTGGGTAAACATGTAATATCACATTTAGAATATGTAGCCATAACGACTTCCTAAATCCGTAATAAAATCCAACGAAAACAGCGATGCTTAATACAATAAAAAAAATCACCAAATGCCCAAATTCGGATTCCCGAGTACTATATTCCAAATGCTTTAACGCATTAAAATTCTTTTTTACAGGATTAGCTGCTTTATTTAATTTTTCCCACCCAACCCAAACCAATAATGCTCTAAATATATTTATCCCAAACCATTTGTAAATTTTCCCTTCATTTTCCCATTTCTTAGAATTAAAATAGTCTGACGCCAGTTTTGGCTTAAAAGTTCGAGTCATCGAAAGCCCGGATAGCATTAGCATAAAGTTTAATGTCCAGGCAAAGACAAAAGAATCGAGTCCCTGCCACATTGCTACAATTGCTATAATCAGCATAGCGATTAATAAAGAAAAAAGAAATCCTATATATTTTTTCATAAAATAACGAGGGATTTGTTTTATTGTCCTGATTCTAAAGTAATCTTCCAGTTAATACCAAATTGGTCAATGCAAATACCGTAATAAGAACCCCAGAATGTCAAATTCATCGGCAGTGTTACTTCGCCGCTTGCTTAAATAAATATATAAAATTCTTTAAAAAGGAAAACAGTGATTGCAATCAGCAATAGCTCAATAAGCCAAACATAAAGCACTTTTTTGTTTACAGCGAATTTGACGAGTGCATCAATCCCAAGAACAACTAACAGAAAAGGGAAAAACATTAATACACCGATAAAACTCCAGCCGCCGGAACTATTTATTTCAACGAAACTTGCAATAATAAAAAATAAGGAAAATGTAGCAGCAATTATACACGGAGAGATTATATATAACCAGTTTCTTTAAGGTGGTACATTTTTAAGTTTATCCTGTTCCATTACTTAAAATCATTTTTTATAAGAAGTATGCCGGTGAACTACTTTCCAATTTTCATTTTCTTTTACCCAAACATCCGTAATTAAAAAATCACCGCTGCGGTCTTCGTTATTGAGTGTGGCCTTTTGTGTGTAGTAAGATTGTACAATTGCTACATTGCCATAATCCCGGACATCCAGTTGTGTGTATTCAAATGAATGGCATTTATAAACAGGCACTGAGGCTAACCATTTTTCTCTTGGCATAACCCAAAGTTCACTGGTTAACAAACGAAAGCCCGGTGCAAGAATGTTTTCTAAAAACTTCATGTCATTATCTTTCCATGCCTGCATCCATTGGTTGGAAAGTTTTATAAGTTCAGTTGTTGTACTCATGCAATAAAAGTAATTGTTTTATACTTCCTGTTGCAGCCGGCGCTAAGTTTGGGTATATGACATTTGCCTGAACATAGAGTGTTATCTTTAGAAAACTCAACTTGTTAATTTGAAGCCTACTGAAAATTCATTCAAACAAAAATTTGCATCATGGAAAAGTAATGTCTCAAGGCATGATGAAGTTGACTGGACAGAACAGCTTCGTATTTTGAATGACATTGCTGACCTGGTAACTCCACAGCTTTCTATTGAAGAAATTACAAAAGCTATTTATGATAATGTAAATCATCTTTTTGATGCTTACCAGTTTTCTGTGGGTATTTATGATGAAGCGGAGGCAGTAATATTGTATAAAGGAATGATAGAAGATGGAAAACAAATCCCTGATTTTGTTGTGGATGCAATAGATGAAGGACGCCTTGCATCGTGGTGCATCAGGAATGAGCAGGATATTTTTATGAATGATTTTGATATTGAGATAACCAAATATCTTTCACGCAAACCCATACCCATTAGTGGTTCTGACCCAAAGGCTGCAATATATTCTCCTCTCAAATTAAATGATAAGGTAGTTGGTTTGATAGTAGTAAGAACTATTAATAAAAATGTTTACAAGCCACATCATCTATATATTTTAAAAGCCGTAGGAAATTTTGTAGTACGGGCTTTGGAGCTGGCAAAAATTTCATCAAAACCATTTGTAAAAACAGCAGGAGTTGATAAAGAATGGCGTTGGTGTAATAGTGAAGAGTTATCAACTAAATCAAAAAAAGAATTAGCGCAATTGACAGAACGTGAAAAACAGGTGTTGTTTTTATTGGTTACCGGTCTGCCAAATAAATCTATTGCTGAAAAACTTTTTGTTTCTGCCGGCACTATTAAAACACATACACTTAATATTTATCAAAAGCTGGATGTTGGCAATCGTACCGCTGCTATTTTAAAGGCAATAGAGTATGGATGGTTTTTATAAATTCTACCATTTGGTAGAAGCGTTTGATTTTTATCAGGTGTAGGTTTGATAAAAATTATTTTATGCAACAAGCAATTATGCAGGCTGCTGCCTGCCAAAAACCAACGTTAGAAAATTCGGTTCATTACATTGCCCACACATTTTCTTTTTTAGTAACGGGCAAGGATACTGATAATGCCTTCGCTCTTATCCATTGTAATTTTAGAAAAGGGTTTATGGCGCCGCCACATTTTCATAAGCTCGAAGATGAATCATTTTATATACTGGAAGGTGAAATAGATTTTCATGTAGGTGATAAAAAATTTAAAGCAGGTGCTGGCGAGTTTGTTGTGCTACCCAAAAATGTTCCGCATCATTTCAATCTCATAACTGATACAGCCAAAGCTTTACTGCTAATAACACCTGCAGGGTTTGAAACTTTCTTTAAAGAATTTGGAAGACCGGCTACCACCTTGGATCTGCCGCCAATACCAAAAGAAAACCCCCGGAAAGAAATGTTTGATGCCATGCATAACCGCATGATAGAATTAGGAAATATTTTTGTGCCCGATTTTTAATTTTATTTTTTAAAATTGATTAAATAAAAGCCGGTTAGTATATTGTAAGTAGCCTAATTAAATCATCTCTAAGCACGAGAACCAACTCTGGCTGTGGTTTTTTTTGCATATCCATTACTGTTTGGGTCAAAATCTACAGTCCATTGAATGCCAATTTATCGGCAAACATACAAAGTAAGATCCCCGGACTTTTTACAATAGGCATTTAAGGTCATAATCAACTGAGAAGTTTACTTGTTCTCAAACCCATATCGTATTGCCCCTTCAAGAATATTAATGTTTATATCTTTCAGCGTTTTAAACTTAATACAATATCCGCTAACACTTGCCTTCCCTAGTTTTCCACCATACGTTTGGGCTAAGTATTTCTTATCTTTTATACCAAAGATGTAAACAGAGATCCCGGTTGTATTTGCGCTGATACCTATTTGATAAAACTCCCTGGTTGTTCCCTGCCCGACTGCGTCATTCAGGCGGGCATTTGCATATTTTATTGTGTAAGATCCATATCCTATATTAGGGTTAGAAACAGTTTTACCTTCACTGTTTTTACCATCGAGGAACCATAATTTACATCCCGGTAACACTTGAAGTATGAGCCTGTGTAACTCCAGCATTTCACTTCTCTTTGGTTCAGGTTGACTGGTAATATACTTTTTGATTTGTTCCTGTACGTTCACCGAAAACTATTTAATTCTTATTCATTGATTTACGTTTTTAAAACGAAATCATTTTTGCGATAAAGCTGTCAACAGATCTTCCAGGTAATTCAACGTCATTGTAAATCCGCCCTGGAAACCCATTTCAATCAGCTTCTCCATGCGTTCAAGGGATTCATTGTAAATAGTAATACTCACTTTTGTCGTTCCCCGTCCGAATGGATCGGCCGGGCGGGCGTTTTGTTCGCTGAAATTAAAATCCCAATCGGAACCCGGCAATTCGGGGTTTTCATCTTTATCTGCAAAGGCGTTTAAATATTTGAAATTGGTTTTTGGACTAATGGAAGTATATTTCTGAATTGACCAGCGCTCTTGTCCTTCCGGGCTTACCATAGCATAAAATCTTCGTCCGCCAACTTCAAAATTCATAAATTTTGTTTTTGATTCCCAGGGCTTAGGCGCCCACCATTGGTCCAGGATTTCCTGCTTGGTAAAAGCATCCCATACCAGAGAAAGGTCCGCATCAAATTCCCTGTTTACGAATACCTTTTTTGTTGATTTGTCAACGGTAAAATCAAATAGCAAATCGTTTTTCATTTTTTCTGTTTTTTAATTGTTGATAATACTTTGTCGAGTTGATTGAAACGGGTTTCCCAAATTTTTCTGAATTGGTCTAACCATTTATCTATCTCTTTCATTTTTTGAATTTGCAATGAGTAGTAAATTTCCCTGCCTTGTTGTTCCTGTTTTACCAGTTCGCACTCAGTGAGTATGCGAAGGTGTTTTGAAACAGATTGCCGTGTAGTGTGGAAGTTGTCGGAAATGGCGTTTGGTGTCATTGCCTGCAATGCAATTAAAGTAATAATTGCCCGCCTTGTCGGGTCGGCTATTGCCTGGAAAATATCCCGTCTCATACTGTTTAAATTTATGTTTGAGAAGCCAATCGGTTGCAAATATATGTGCAACTATTTGGTTTCACAATTTTTTTTTTTGATTGAAAGAAAGTTCGTTGGAAGTGCCGATGAGAATCTACTAAGTTTACAAACTTAGGACAGCAGGCTTTATTTTTTGAACATGCTAAAGATTGCGTAGGATTGAATTAGGAAATGTTTGCTCAGCATGATAAATTTTATAAATCAACGCTATCAATTGCTTCAATAATCCCCGATTGCGGGCTGTTCATCACTGAGCCTTCCACACGGCCCCATAAACTTTTCATCTTTCTATGGCAAGTTCTGCAGCAGGTAAATTATCAAACTCAAGATCAATAACCACATACTTTGGATCGCTTACTTTTCTTGCTATTTTATAATGAAGGAACTCTTGATGCTTTCCTGTTAATGGGATCACTGTCAAAAGCTTTTTTCCAGCCATCATAATTTGGAACAGGATGTTCAATTTGTAAGATGTACATAATGCTGTTTTGATGAATGTATTAATTTTATTGTGTAGCTGATTATGAGGGATGATTATGGAAATACCTAAGTTACAAACTCAGACAACAATGCTTTATTATTCAAACATCCTAAGGATAGCATTGGTTGGAAGTTATATAAGTTCAATTGTTGTACTCATGTAGTATAAGTAATATTTTATAAGTTCATGCTACAAACAAGGGAGAAGAACAAAAAATAAAAAGTATCGCCTCAAAGTATTCTTAGGTTACCATGCAGACGTTACACCATTAAGGTTCATATTACCTACCTTAGAGTCAATGGCAAATATTCCTGAATTATTGTTATTGCGGAAAACTATAAAAACTCATCAATCAATGGTGATAAGAGGGATAAAAGAGGAGTTTTATAATTTGAATGGGAGTAGACAATCCTTTTGCATGTTCTGTGGTACAAAAAAAAACTTGACAAAAGAACACATCTTACCAAGATGGGCTTTTGAAAGATGCACTAAGAAAAATTTTATCACTTCAATTAATGGTTTGACTCAAAATACTATGGGTTAGAAACCCCATAGGTTGAAAGCATTGACTAAAGTCATTTGAACGTAGGCTAAAGCCTATTAAAACCTTAAACTTAAGTTCATTAAAACTATTCCAGAATAAAATTCTG
>JBDSAQ010000243.1:0-6899 GCA_039922095.1 Ginsengibacter sp.
TTGGTTACTTATTTATAAATATTTTTATAAATGCTTATTGGAAATTTATTGCCCAAAATTAAAAATGACTTTTTGAGGGTTGACTACATAGTTTTGTAAAAACTGTAACCATGGATTTTTTAAAAGAACTAAAACTGCAATCTGATAATAGTGGTGTATCCACAGGAATTATCTGGTTAGAATCAAACGGTGAAAAAATAGAATCATTTTCACCTGTTGATGGAAAATTAATTGCATCAGTTAAATCTGTTGACAAAGAAACTTATGAAACAGTTTTACAAAAAGCTGGGGAAGCATTTTTAAGATGGCGGCTTTGGCCTGCTCCCAGGCGGGGCGATGTGGTGAGGCAAATCGGGGATGCTTTAAGAGAAAATAAATCACACCTTGGCAAATTAGTGAGCTACGAAATGGGTAAAAGCCTGCAGGAGGGATTGGGTGAAGTGCAGGAAATGATTGACATCTGTGATTTTGCAGTTGGCCTGTCCCGGCAGTTATACGGACTTACAATGCACAGCGAAAGGCCTGGCCACAGGATGTACGAGCAATATCACCCTCTTGGCATTGTGGGGGTAATTTCTGCCTTCAATTTTCCTGTGGCTGTATGGAGTTGGAACAGTATGCTGGCAATAGTTTGCGGAGATGTTTGTGTATGGAAGCCTTCTGAAAAAACACCTTTATGTGCAGTAGCCTGTCAAAATATAATTGCGGATGTTTTTGAAAAAAATGAAGTTCCGGAAGGAGTTATAAATTTAATAGTTGGTGATAGAAAGGTTGGTGAATGGTTAAGCAATGATAAAAGAATATCATTGTTATCTGCCACCGGCTCAACTAAAATGGGTAAAGCTGTTGGCGCTGCGGTAGGTGCAAGATTGGGCAAATGCTTATTAGAACTTGGAGGAAATAATGCCATTATAATTTCCAATGAGGCTGATCTTGATATGGCATTGATTGGCTGCTTATTTGGGGCTGCCGGCACTGCAGGCCAACGCTGTACTACTACGCGGCGCTTAATTATTCATGAGGATGTGTATGAAATATTTAAAGACAAACTTGCCGGGGCTTATGGCCAGTTAAAAATCGGAGACCCCTTACATGAACATCATCATGTAGGCCCATTGATAGATAAGGAGGCCGTTGAAATGTACTTAAAAGCAATTAAAAAATGTAAGCAACAAGGTGGTAAATTTATTGTAGAAGGCGGTGAATTAAAAGGCGACGGATACGAAAGCGGATGTTATGTAAAACCATGCATTGCAGAAGTAAGCAATGATTTTGATATAGTTCAGCATGAAACCTTTGCCCCTATTTTATATCTTATAAAATATAAAACGCTTGATGAAGCAATTGCACTCCAAAACAATGTGCCGCAGGGATTATCAAGCGCCATTTTTACATTGAATATAAGAGAGGCCGAACAATTTCTTGCACACACTGGAAGCGATTGTGGTATTGCTAATGTAAACATAGGAACTTCCGGCGCAGAGATCGGTGGAGCTTTTGGGGGAGAAAAAGAAACCGGGGGTGGCCGTGAGAGTGGAAGTGATGCCTGGAAAATTTATATGCGCCGCCAAACCAACACAATAAATTATACAGATAAGCTTCCATTAGCTCAGGGTATAAAGTTTACTGTTTGATTAACTGGTGTCTAAACTGGGATTTTTGGAATGGCTAGGAATTTTAGAAAAAGTTATAACTAAAAATTATTATTATCCCATTAATCTCATAAATCCCATAAATCCCGGTTCAGACAAAATTTTCATAAATCCTTCTTCATACTTCTGCTAATTCACATAATTATTAAATATTTGCACTAAACGAAAAATACATACAATGAAATCTATCAGATATTTATTATTTAGTTTGGTTTTTATATCGTTTTCTTATAGTCCGAAAGCACAAGGTTCATCGGCATCTGTTGAAACACCAAAAAACTGGCATCTTCTTAATAGAAAAGAAACAGGATATTATGGGATAAATCTTGATAAGGCCTATTCTCTTATCAAAGGAAAAAAAAGTAAAACGGTTGTTGTGGCAGTAATTGACAGCGGAATAGATACACTGCATGAAGATCTTAAACCTGTATTGTGGCGCAACCCCAGGGAAATACCGGGTAACGGAAAAGACGATGATAAAAATGGTTATACAGATGATATCTATGGGTGGAATTTTATAGGAGGCAAAGATGGCCGCAATGTAAAAGAAGATTCCTATGAAGCCGCACGTGTATATTATAAGCTAAAACAGAAATATGGTACGATCGTGCCGGATACTTCGTCAGCAACACCTTTGCAAAAGCAGGAGATTAAAACATATATAAAAGCAAGGGAAAAAATTGAAGAAGAATCAACCGGAGGTATTGATATTGAATTTATGAAAAAGATAAATGCTGCTATACACACCAGTGACAGCATTTTGAAAACAGCCATGAATGTCCCGGTTTTTACTGCTAAAGACCTTGATACTTTAACTAATAATGATGTGGCAGTTACAAGAGCTAAGTCAGCTTTTTATGGTTTTATGAAAGCCAATAATAGCCTTGATCAAACCAATAAAAGTTTTTTAGAAGATTTTGATGAATATTTATCCTCAGAAGCAAAAAAAGAGGAACAAAAAACAAATCCTCCTAAAAATTTTCGCAGCGAAATTGTGGGAGATGATGAAAGCAATATTAATGACAGATATTATGGAAACAGTGATGTGATGACCGGAACTCCTACTCATGGTACGTTTTGCTCAGGATTAATAGCTGCATCAAGAAATAATGGTAAGGGCGGTGACGGCATTGCAGACAACGTAAAAATAATGATGATTCGTGCTGTGCCGGACGGCGATGAACATGATAAAGATATAGCGAATGCAATTCGCTATGCTGTTGACAATGGTGCCCAAATTATCAGTATGAGTTTTGGTAAAGATTTTTCTCCTGAAAAGAATTGGGTTGATGATGCTGTAAAATATGCTGAAAGTAATAATGTTTTAATAGTGCATGCTGCCGGTAACGACAAGGAAAATAATGACACTATTGATAATTTTCCTAATCCGGTTTATGCCGATGGTACGGGAAGGGCTCCAAATTTTATTACCGTAGGTGCAAGCGGAGACCCTACAAATGGCGGTATTACAGCAAGCTTCAGCAATTACGGAAAAAAGGAAGTTGACCTTTTTGCTCCTGGTGTGCAGGTTTACTCAACAATGCCCGGAGGAAATAATTATGGCAAACTTTCCGGCACCAGTTTCTCCTGTCCTATAGTAGCTGGTGTTGCAGCTTTACTGCTGGAATATTATCCTGATCTCAGCGCTTCGCAGCTTAAATATGTCATTGAAAAATCTGCATCGCCTGTAGCCGAGATGGTTAATGTTCCTGGCACAGAGGAAAAAGCTAACCTGTCGGACATTTCTAAAAGCGGTGGAATAGTTGATGCCTATGAAGCAGTTAAACTTGCTGCTACTATTAAAGGGAATAGAAATATAAACCGGTCTTTAATTATGGCAAATCCAAAAGTGATAAAGAAGAAAAGGGGTTAATTTTTATTAAAGAATATTGAGATTTTCTGCATTATTTGCATGAAGATCTCAATTTTTTTTTAGACAATGATTGCAATCATAATTTTTTAATAACTAATCCCAATAAAAAAATAAGTTATGTCAAAACCAAACACTACTGATTATCCGGAATATTTTGGCAGATACATAAACCAGGTTTTAGAAAATGATCTTAATGAAGCTTTTGAAAATCAATCCCTGCTAATACCAAAATTTTTAAGATCTGTTTCTGAAGAAAAATCAATGCATACTTATGCAGAAGGTAAATGGACCATTAAAGAATTGCTGCAACACCTTACAGATGCAGAGCGGATTTTTAATTACCGGGCATTATGCATTGCCAGAAAAGAAACAGTTTCTCTTCCCTCTTTTGATGAAAATATTTATGCTGAAAACTCTTATGCTAATGCAAGAGACTGGCATAGCCTGGCAGAGGAATTTATAAATCTGAGAACATCAACACAGGATCTATACAATAGTTTTAATGCAGAAATGCTCTGGCAAAAAGGTCTGGCAAACGGAAATACAATTAGTGTGCTTAGCCTGGGATTCATTACTGTTGGGCACTTCATCCATCATAAAAAAATCATTGAAGAGAGATATTTATAATATTTAATACCGTCATTAAGTTCAACCTTTTATATCCTACTATAATTCTTCTCTCAAATTCTTTTAGTTTGCGCTAAGAAGGTTCCCTATCCTTTCTTCTCAATAGATACTTAAAATAGCATTCCTGTTTTTACGATTTGAGCCGGATAATAATCTATGCTAACAAACTTACTTTCTTAAAACAAAAGATTAATTTCCCGATTTACTTTTATAAACCAGGTAATATGTCTCATCCGCTTTTTCGTAAAAAGAGTATTGCTGCAATATTAAACGATGCCAGTGAAGCACTTTCTGATTCAACACATTCTGCCTCAGGCTTAAAAAGAGTTTTAAGAGTAAAAGATCTTACCGCTATGGGAATTGCCGCCGTAGTCGGTGCCGGCATTTTCTCAACTATTGGCAATGCATCTTACCAGGGTGGGCCGGGGGTTATCTTATTATTTACCCTCACTGCCATATGCTGCGGATTTTCAGCCTTATGCTATGCAGAGTTTGCCTCACGTATACCTGTAAGCGGAAGTGCTTATACCTATGCCTACGCTGCATTTGGTGAGTTAGTAGCCTGGATAATCGGGTGGGATCTTTTGATGGAATATGCAATAGGGAATATTGCAGTAGCCATTTCGTGGAGCGCTTATTTTACCAATTTACTTGAAGGCATTAATATTCATATACCTGCGTTTTTAACTACGGATTATTTAAGCGCATCAAGAGGATTTAGTGAGGCAACTAATCAGCTTGCCTCAGGAACAGCTTTAGCAAACATGTCTGAAAATGTAAGAACTGCTTACAGCGCCTGGAGCACAGCTCCACAAATCGGAGGCATCCGTTTAATTGCTGATATTCCTGCCCTGGCCATTGTATTTTTAATAACATGGCTTGTATATACAGGTATAAAAGAAACACGTAAAGCAACTAACCTAATGGTAGGGTTAAAAGTTGTGATCATAATTGGTGTAATTGCGATAGGATTATTTTATGTAGCGCCTGCAAACTGGAACCCCTTTTTACCCAATGGGTTTGGGGGAATGATGAAAGGTGTTTCTGCAGTGTTCTTTGCTTATATTGGCTTTGATGCCATTTCAACTACTGCTGAAGAATGCGAGAACCCGCAAAGGGATTTACCGAAAGGAATGATATATTCTTTAATAATTTGTACTGTCTTATACATTTTAATTGCTATTGTATTAACCGGAATGGTTTCATATAAACAACTACAGGTGGGTGATCCGCTAGCCTTTGTATTTAAACAGGTTGGCTTAAATAAAATAAGTTATATCATATCTTTTAGTGCAGTAATTGCAACAGCAAGTGTATTGCTTGTATTCCAAATGGGGCAACCAAGAATATGGATGAGCATGAGCCGCGATGGGCTGCTTCCAAAGATTTTCAGCCGGATTCATCCAAAATATAAAACGCCTTCTTTTTCAACAATATTGACCGGGTTAGTGGTTGCCATACCTGCCTTATTTTTAAATCTGACTGAGGTTACAGACCTTACAAGTATTGGAACTTTGTTTGCATTTGTACTCGTTTGCGGAGGTGTACTTTTATTACCCGAAAGAGAAGCCGGTGAAGCAAAAGCAAAATTCAAGATCCCTTATATAAACTCAAAATTTATTGTGCCCGTTTTATATATTGTTGGCGTGATTATCTTTTGGAATAACTTTTTAGGTCTTTTCAATTTTACCGGGGGCTTTGAAGTATTCCGTGATAAGCTTCCATTTTTTCTTTTTGTAATTTTGGCCAGTGCTTTAGCTGTGGCTTCTTTTATAAAAAACCTTTCTCTTATTCCTGTACTTGGCCTTGCCAGTTGTTTTTATTTAATGACCGAACTCGGATATATAAACTGGCTTAGATTTAGTATATGGCTGGTTATAGGTTTAATAATTTACTTTTTATACAGCAGGTATCACAGCCATCTTGCAGTAAAAGACACAATAGATTAAATAACAAGATTCTCCCTTGGGGAAACCAAAATTCCTCTCCCATGGGAGAGTAGGCGAGGGTTTATGAAATATCAGATCGGCGATAAAATCTTAGTGCTCCATTCACAGGAAGAAGGGGAAATCATTGACTTAATCAATGATAAAATGGTGATGATCGAAGTGGATAATGTTCGTTTTCCCGTTTACATGGATCAAATTGATTTTCCCTATTTTAAAAGATTTACAGAGAAGAAATTTGTTGAAAATAGAAACGAAAAAAAATATATTGATGATATAAAGAAAGAAAAAGCCACAGCAAAATATAAAGTGGGTGATGGAGTTTGGATATCTTTTTTACCAGTGTTTGATAAAGATGTTTTTGATGATGACATTGTAGAAAGCTTTAAACTTTATCTTATAAATCAAACTAATGAAGATTATAATTTTACTTACAATCTTAACTTTCTGAGAAGTGGGGGTTTTGAATTAAGGAACCAATTAATTTCCCTCGCTGATTTTTATTTACATGATGTGTTATTGGAAGAAATGAATGATTCACCGAGGTTTGAATTTGAATTCTCATTAATTAACCCTGGTAAGAAAAAATCTGAATATTTTGAAGCTTCATTAAAGATAAAAGCCAAACAACTGTTTCAAAAAATTGAAGAAATTAAATTAAAAAACGAGCCAACCTTCTCTTATAAGTTATTTGAAAAATATCCCGATAAAATTATTGACGATATCCCGGAAGTTGGAAATTTATATGCGAAAGAGAATAAGATTTATGATTTATCCAAAGCCCGCCAGCTTCTTGAGCCG
>JBDSAQ010000244.1:0-9016 GCA_039922095.1 Ginsengibacter sp.
GATGTTGAAGTTAGGTTTGAAAGACCCATGCAAGGAATAGCATTTGCGCCGATAGTGACCGAGGCTGTATCAGAAAATAAAACAAAAGTAAAATGGGGTATGAATGGTAAAAGTAAATACCCATTCAATTTCATGAATTTATTTATGGATAATATCCTTGGTAAAGATTTGCAAACAAGCCTTGCCACATTAAAAAATGTTCTTGAAAAATAATTAGAATAGTATGAAAGCAAATAAAACTGTTCCACCATCGGGCGTAGATGAATATCTTAATGTATTTCCATCAACTGTACAGGGTATTCTCCAGAAGGTCCGTCAAACAATCAGGGCCGCAGCACCGGATGCTGAAGAGATAATAAGTTATCAGATGCCGGCATATAAATATAATGGAATGCTTGTATATTTTGCCGGATGGAAAAATCATATTGGATTTTATCCTGCATCTGCCGGAATTAAGGCATTTAAAAAAGAGTTATCCCTTTATGAAGGTGCAAAAGGCTCAGTGAAATTTCCATTAGACAAACCCGTTCCTTTTGATTTAATAAGTAAAATTGTGAAATTCAGAGTTAAGGAGAATGAGGAGAAGGCAGCCCTAAAAAAAATAAAAAAATTGCCGGCAAAAAAAATGAAAAAGTTGCCATCAAAGATCTGATGAAGAACAAGTAAACACATATATAAAGAAAATTACCCCGGTTTATTTAAAACAGTTCTACTGCGGAAAAATAAAAAAAGAGCTTTTCAAAATAGTAAATTTTATAAATAACAATAATTAAAAAAACAAATGATATGCAAAAGCTAAATTTTTCTATAGACATTAAAGCCCCCAAAGAAAAAGTTTGGAAAGTACTTTGGGAAGATGCTACTTACACAAAATGGACAAGTGTATTCTGTGAAGGCTCGCAGGCAATTACTGATTGGAATGAAGGCAGTAAAGTGCTTTTTATTGATGGAAAAGGCTCAGGAATGGTTAGCAGGATCGAAACCAAAAAGCCCCATGAATTTATCTCGTTCAAACACCTGGGCGAAGTAAAAAATGGAGAAGAAGATACTACAAGCGAAAAAGTAAAACAGTGGGCGGGTGCATTTGAGAACTATACACTTAATGAAAAAGCCGGGATTACAACCCTGGTTGTAGACATGGATATCGCTGAGGAATTTAAAGATTATTTTATGAAAACTTTCCCAGGCGGATTGGATCAAGTGAAATTATTATCAGAGGCGTGATAATTAACGCGTTCCAGATGATCTATATCTTGGTGAAAGGTATAAAGCTCGTTCTGCGGAAGGATAAAACTATACTCTGATTCTTTTACAAAACATGGTTTTATAAAATATTTTAAACAAGTTTCTAAAAATTAAAAATGGAAAATAATAATCAATCAAAAATTACAACAGGAAAAAAAATTACACCATTTCTTTGGTTTGATGATAAAGCCGAAGAAGCAGTAAATTTTTATACTTCTGTTTTTAAAAATTCAAAGGTCAATAAGATGACCCGTTACACTGGAGAAGGGGCAAAGGCTGCCGGAAGGCCAGAAGGATCAGTAATGACTGCAGCTTTCACCCTTGACGGGCAGGACTTTGTTGCATTAAACGGGGGGCCTATGTTCAAATTCACTGAGGCTATATCTTTTGTAGTGAACTGCGACACTCAGGAAGAAGTAGATGACTTTTGGGATAAATTATCTGAGGGGGGACAAGAAAGTCAGTGCGGCTGGCTTAAGGATAAATTTGGATTATCATGGCAAATTGTTCCTGTTATTTTGATGAAACTGTTAAGTGACACCGATGGCGGAAAAGCTAAAAGAGCTATGCAGGCGATGCTTAAAATGAAAAAAATAATAATAGCGGATTTAGAGAACGCATAAAAATTTATTTTGGGATGAATAGATTGGATATTTTCCTCGTAAATTAAAAAATCGCCGACACAAAATTTTCTAACAACTAAACATAAAAAAATGGCAACCCTAAATCCTTATTTAAACTTTAATGGTAACACCGAAGAAGTTTTTAATTTTTATAAATCAGTATTTGGCGGCGAATTTACTATGCTGCAACGTTTTAAAGATATACCGGATGCAGATAAAATGCCTGCAGAAGAGCAGGAGAAAATTATGCATATCGCATTACCAATAGGAGGAAACATTTTGATGGGTACAGACGTACCTTCCTCAAGGCCGCCTGTAACACCTGGCACAAATTCTTCTATTTCTATCAGTGCGTTGAGCGAGGAAGAAGCTCATAAACTTTTTTCTGGCTTATCTGCGGGTGGAACTATAGATATGCCTCTGGAAAAAATGTTTTGGGGTGCTCTTTTTGGAATGTTTACTGACAAATATGGAATTCAATGGATGGTAAATTATGATTACAATCAGCAGAAGTAAATTAGAACATAATACGACCCCTTTTGTAGGTACACTATATAATAAATCAAAAACAAAATTGAAGAAGGCCATCTTGTAGCTATGAGTTTGAAGTACAATTCGAAAAAAAACGGGCATCAAAGATGCCCGTTTTTGATATCTATCGTTTGCAGAATGGGAAAGATAAAAAGAAATGAGTTCATACGTTTAAAAGAAATACACCCCAGAGATACACTTTCGGTAAAAGAAATAGAAGATTAACTTTACATACTAAACACTTACTCATAATCAATATGCGTTAATTAGTTAACGTTGTTATAGAGAAAAGGAACGGTATGATATCTCCATCAACAATACAACAAATTTTAAGCAGAATAGATATTATTGAGATTATCAGCTCATTCATAAAGCTTAAAAAGCGTGGCTCAAATTATCTCGGACTTTGTCCCTTTCACAATGAAAAAACGCCTTCTTTTACTGTATCACCTGCTAAAGAAATTTACAAATGTTTTGGCTGCGGACGTAGCGGTAACAGCATAAGCTTTTTGATGGAGCATGAAAAGTTCAGTTATGTTGAGGCATTGCGATGGCTGGCGGTAAAATATAATGTTGAAATTGAAGAAACAGAATTAAGCCCTGAAGTAAAACAGCAACAGCAGGTTTCTGACAGCTTATATATCATTAATAATTTTGCGCAAAAATTTTTTACAGATGTTTTATTTAATAATGAAGAAGGCCGTGATATCGGGCTTAGCTATTTAAAGCAAAGAGGCTATAGAGAAGATATAATTAAAAGGTTTCAATTAGGTTTTAACCCGGAAGCGAAAGATAGCTTTTCGCAGGCAGCCCTTGCAGCACAATACCAAATTGATCTTTTACAAAAAAGCGGATTGGTTACAGTGAGAGATGATAAGCCTGCAGATAATTATCGTGGACGGATAATTTTTCCAATACATACGCAAAGCGGCAAAATTGCAGGCTTTGGTGCAAGGCTTATAAAGAATAACGATAAGGCTCCAAAATATATCAACACACCCGAAAATGAAATATTTATAAAAAGTAAAATTTTATATGGAGCTTATTTTGCCCGCATGGCAATTGACAAAGCCAATGAATGTTTGCTGGTGGAAGGTTATACAGATGTGGTTTCACTTCACCAGGCAGGTATTGAAAATGCAGTTGCAAGTGGCGGCACATCTTTAACACCTGACCAGTTGCGGCTGGTAAAAAAGTATACGAATAACCTTACTATAATTTATGATGGTGATACTGCTGGTATAAAGGCTGCGCTCAGGGGCCTTGACCTTGCACTTGAGGAAGGTTTAAATGTAAAACTGGTATTAATTCCGGATAATGAAGATCCGGATAGTTATTTAAACAATAAGGGGCCTACTGCTTTTATTGATTTTATCAAAACAAATAAAAAGGATTTTATTCTTTTTCAATTAGATATTGCTTTGGCAGATGCTGCGGATGATAGCTATAAAAAGTCAATAGTTGTGAACCAAATAGCAGAAACTATTTCTAAAATAAATAAGGCTGAAGATTTTACCCGCCAGCAGGATTACATTCGTAAAAGCTCCCAGCTATTAAAAATTGATGAGAGTGGCTTACATTCTTTAGTAAATAAATTTATCCGGGAAAAAATCAATAAAGAAGTAAAAAGGGAGCCTGTTATAAACATTAAGGGTTTTGACGAAGTAGATAATATTGACGAAACAGCAAGAACAGATTGGAGTGATGAAACCTTTAGTTTAATATTTCAACATGAGTTACAAGAAAAAGCCGTAATCAAAGTAATATTGGATTATGGGCTTAAAGATTTTCATGAAGCTAAAAACGTAATTGAATATATTGTTGAAGAAGATTTCGATGAAGAGTTATTTCAAAATAAGAATGTACCTCTATTGATTAATATTTATAATGAAATGTATAGGCAAGGAATGAACCCGACAGCAAGAGATTTAGCTTATTATCCAAATAATGAAATTTCTAAATTGGTAATTGAATCCACAAATTATCCCTATGAGTTAAGTAAAAAATGGAATGAAAAAGAACGTACAAATAAAATAAATAAGCGAATCTTCAATTTGAACTACGAAGAGTTTATGTCACAAATTATCCATAATGAAAATGCAGACGAAATAATTTATTTACATGATGTTAATGAAACTTATAAAGATGAGGTTGAAGATGTTTTAATTTATTTAAAATTGCAAAAACTCAAAAGGATGATTTTAGTTAATGAAAACGATCTTGAAACTGATACAAATTCTGAAAAAATTAGAGAATATATGGACACACATCTTCATCTAAAAAATATGCAAATGGAATTAAGTAAAAAGAAAAAAATTGTTATTTATCCCTTTTAAATTGTGTGTTCTCTACTACTTAAATCTATTTTAAGATACCTCTAATAATAATTCAATTGTATCTTTTTATTGCGGCACACTTGCACAATTTGATCTTATCAACAATTTACGCCCGCTAAAAATACGCAATTTAGTTGCAGCCCCCTTTACATTTACACTGGCTGCCATGGCGTCTCCAGCACTTATTTCGCATTCATTCGGAGTACCTGTGGGTATAATCACATGTGTAGTATCTGTTGGTATAGCGCCTGTGCTCCAGTTAGCAGGGGTATGCCAGTTACTGCTTACCGCGCCAGTCCAGGTAGCAGTGGGAAGGCTGATAGTAATTAAAGCAGTATCCTTACACCCAAACGCATTTGTGGCAAATACGTTGTGAATGCCAACAGAGGCGGCTGACGGGTTGGCTATGGTCCATATTAAGGTGCTATTTGACGGGTTATAAATATGAGTCAGATCTAATTTTTCCTCTGAACAAGTAATCACTTTAAAGGTATCATTTCCTAAAAAGAAATTACCAACAAATAATGAGAGACTTTGTTCATCTGTGACTACTGGGTTTGTACTACGTACCCGCATCTTGTAACCGCCTGTCTGTTGCTTATTGGCTGGCATGTTGCAATTTATGAGTCCGCTATTCTCAAATGAGTTTATACTGCCAATACTGCCAGCATTCATAAAGCTGCCTTGTTGGTTGGATATTTCAACTATAAATTGATTACCTGGGTTGTAGGAACCAGTGGCATGGTAGCCTAATGTAAAACTTCCGGCGGTGCATGCGTTGGTGAAAGCTACGCTATTTACATTGATGAACGGGGATGCCCTGGGACTATCAATTGTAAAGTGCACTGTATCGTCAAAGCTCCACACCTTGTTAGAATCCTGGCTGCGAATAAATAATTTGTGGAGCCCGGCAGTTAATCCGGTAATATTAATAAAGGCCGGCACTGTTATAGAATCCTTGCCAGGCAATAAAGCTAATGGCATGCCCTTACCCCATCCGGGGTCCGCGTCAATATAATATTCAATACGGACTAAGTTTGGCACAGACACTGCTGGCTTTTGTTCTGATATCAGCCAGCGTTCGTCAAAACTCCAGGCACCGTTGGCGTCGAGGCTCCGTACTGCAATTACATGCAGGCCGGAAACAAGTGTGTCTAAGTTATTGCTATTGAATGTAAGATTTACCAAGTCCTTACCAGGAGTAAGGGGAATATTGATAGCCTTACCGTAGCCGGGATCTTTATCTAAGTACCATTCAGCTTTAATGATATTTACGGATTGTGCAGATATAGCTTGTTTTAATATCAGCCAATGTTCGTCAAAGCTCCAGGCACCATTTGCATTTTTGCTGCGAATGCCAATAATATGAAGCCCTTGACTAAGTGTATCAAGCCGGTTATAAGTCAAAGAAAGATTTGGGAGGTTTGCAAGGCTTATGGATTGTGCATTTCCATATCCTGGATCGGTGTCTACATACCATTCTGCATGTGTAATATTTTGTGCTACAACATTTGTTTGAAGTATGGAAATACATACAATTAAAATCCAGAGTATAGGTTTATTTATTTTGTAAAAAAAAATCATATAGTGTTTTAAACCACTGGCGGCTTCTGCAAAAGCGTTCATACATAAGAAAACGCCGAAATTAATTGTTACTTCTTGTACCAAAATCAATTTCAATAGTATTACCTATAGGGTTATTGCCCTGGGGACTACTGATCTTATAAATTGTTGGTATACTGGGGATAGTACTTAATTTATAAGGCTTTGTACCACCAAACATTCCTGCATCAGTGACGCTTCCCGGGCGGTTTGCATTATTAGCTGGGCTTCCCGCTGCAAGCAGATAACGATTGTCTGCGCTTTTGGTTCCAATAGCAGGAAAGCCAGCAAAAATTTGATTAACTTGAGAAAGAGGTATAAATATATTACCTGTGGCTGTACCTGGCCATGCTGTAAAATTATATGATGCTAAAGCTGCATTATAATTTAATGTTGAATTTTCAGCTCCGTTAATTACAAAAATGTTTCTATTGTTAGCTACATTAGAATTAAAGTAAGATACCATTAAATTATTTTGAAATATCCAACTTCCGGATTGCAAATTTATATTTGATTGCACCCAAGTGCTACTATTAAATTCACTATAATAGGCCATTACAATATCCCCTCCATTTTGCGCCTGAGTAAGTGTGCGATCAAAAGCCCATATATTATTTTCTATAGTTCCTGTATATGATTTTAAGGGCAACTGGAACTGATATATAAAATTATTTTTAATCTGTATGTTTGAATAAATATTATTTACATTGGGATTACCGGTGAACCAAACTCTATAATTTCCTTCTACTAATAAATTTGAAATATTAAAATTATCTAAGAAAACAAGTAAATTAAAATTTCTTTTAATCGTAATATTCGATGCCCAGATATATACCCGATAACCTTGACCATCAAAGCCACTAATAACAGAACCTTCACTTTCGGGGTAAAATGTAACATTAGCAGAAAAAAAAGCCGTTCCTTTTGAAACTTGTAATCCGAAATTACCTTTTGGGCTACTACTCGAATCAAGCCAGTTTCCTTTGCTAATTAAAATAAGTTTTTTTTTAATATTAATATTCCCATTTGGCCATCCATCAACTAAAGTTTTTCCAGGAAATACATACACCGTGTCGCCATTAGCCGCCTCTCCATATGCCAAATAAAAATTTGTATAATCTACCCCAATTACCGGCGGCACATCAGTGAAACCCACCCTGCGTATTTTGGCATTAGTGGTAAGAGTTAATAGTAATACACAAGTAAGGGTAATTAGAAATTTCATAGTTGCAGTTATTGAATGATTGATAAAATAAATTTCAGTATATCCTATGAGTTTCCCCGTGGACTATTCTTATAATTTAAGTCTTCAAGCGTACCAGATAAGCTGCTCTCCTTAAAACTACTCCTGTTTTACTAAAGGCATTGTTTGAGACTGGTCACCTGCCTTTACTTTAAGCATGTATGAGCCTGCTGCAAGACCGGAAAGATCTACTCTTTTTATATTTGCCCCTTTAACACCTGCCACTTTAATGCTTTTTATTTGCTTACCTGCAGCATCTGTAATATCAATAGTTATAGGAAAAGCCTGGGCAAGATCTATAGTTGCTACTGTAAGTATTTTTGCGGGGTTAGGAGATAACTTAACTCCAAAACCATTTATATTTAGTCTTAATGGTCTTACTTCACTGTAAACAAAGTTACCATCTGCATCTACTTGTTTTATACGGTAATAAATACCTGAAGAATTTAGTCCTGACAAATTAAGATCAGTAAGATCATAAGTATTGTTCAATCTTCCGTTCTTTTTAGCAGGAATAGTTGCAACTGATACAAAATCAATTTTATTAATGCTTCTTTCTATTTCATAGTGGTGGGTCAACACATCTTCATTTGACACATTCCAGTTTAGTAAGGCATTATTCCCGTTTTTTACTGCTGTGAATGAAAGAAAACGAACAGGTGTTGGGCCACCTACAGCCAAAGCTATACAGTCCTGGAAAGTAGTGTTTATATTTGCAGAAAGCAAATAGTCGGTAGCGGGAGAAAATAAAAATGATGTGAGGTCATAAGTACCAGCACCATCCGGATCTGTCGGATCTGAGGAATTTACTATATGGCGCTGTTTAAATGCTCCAGTGCAATTGGCACCCACCCCACTAAAGGAAAAACTAAATAATTTTACCGGAGTATTTGCTGGTAATGGATAAGCTGAACCTGGCGAAAGAAAATTAATAAATTTATATCCATTTAAACTTCCTGCAACAGTAATAGTATCCTTATCCTGTGCAACCCATGGACCCCCATTAGTGGAAGTTGTCACACTTGCCATAGTTTCATTGTATTGCGGCTCAAAAAGAATGGCTACAGTACTTGATCCTTGCTGGAAATTAGCATATCCTATAGAAGATGTAACATACACATCAAAAGCATCCGTTACCGCGTTATATCGCGTAGTAAATGCAATTTCTGAAAACCCGGCCTTTGATGTAATTGCTAACATCAGAAATATTATAATTTTTTTCATCCTATTTATTTTTTTTAGTTTGGTAATTGTTGATTGAATGCACTATAAGTGTAACTCCCGGTTAAATTATTTGGAAAGGTTACTACATTTGTTTGAATAATATTGACGTCATTTAAACTTCCTGCAAATTTTACCCTGCTATCCATATTTATATCACCGCTGAAGTATCCAATTGCATTGTTATAGGTATAAGAACCTGAGGTGTTGCCTGG
>JBDSAQ010000245.1:0-5716 GCA_039922095.1 Ginsengibacter sp.
GAAGAAGATGAAGTGCCAGCTAAAATCCCTTTTATAAAATTTCCCTGTTTTGTATGTACCCATATCTTATACTTTGGAGCTATGCTTAAAGCGGAATCATTCTGCGCCGAAGCGCTTAAAAAGAACAGGATAAAACAACCGGTAATAATATTTTTCATAACAACGGTGGAGGTTTATAAGTTTAAACTATAATCATTTTTTTTGCCATTAGTTTATGGAGCGGTCTTCGTGGGCTTATCGTGATCCCCCAATGTCATAGTCAGAGAATGTTTCAGAATTTATTTTGCATATTGAAATGCCCTGCCGCTATCGATTCTCCTGATGCCAATTGTCACTTAGTCTTCGTGCTATCATCTTGAGTCACAATACCAGGTGTTTTAATAGCCGTTCTTGACATGGTTAAAGGGTTTACCACCTGTGCAACAGGTATTACTTTGCCACTGGCATTTAAATCGGTCTGGGGTCTGTCTATTTCTTTTTTGCACGAGATAAACATGATAACTGCTGCTATTGCCATAATGCTTTTGAAGATGTTAGTTGTCTTTTTCATAATACATGAGTTTAAATTGTAAGAGAATATTTATTTTAAAAGGGTATCATTTCTTCGAGTTTGTTTCCCTGTAATTCTGATTATCGAATTTGGCAATTACAGGGTAAGATTCTTTTGAAGAAGGGCTATTTCAATTATCACTTAATCAGCGTGCTATCAGGGATCATAAAACCAGGTGTTTTAGTAGCCACTCTTGACATAGTTAAAGCACTTGCTACCTGCGCAGCAGATATTACTTTTTCCATGCCACTCAAATCGTTTTGGGGTCTGTCTATTTCTTTTTTGCAGGAGATAAAAATGGTAACTGCTGCTATCGCCATAATGCTTTTGAAGATGTTGGTTTTCTTTTTCATAATACATGAGTTTAAATTGTAAAAAAATAGGTTTCTTAAAAATTTTTCAATTTAGGATTGGCGTTTGTGGTATCATTCCCGTACCATAAACAGCCCAGATGACGGCCTGGTAGTTGATCTTGCCATAGTTAACGAATGAGCTTTGTGGTATCTTGTAGGGTACCGGAACCAGGACCGGATGATGGTTTAGTAGTTGATCTTGCCATAGTTAACGAACGAGCGTTTGTGGTATCTTGTTGGGTACCGTAGCCGGGGCCGGATGGTGGTTTAGTAATTGATCTTGCCATAGTTAACGAATCTGCTAACTGTGAAGAAGGTGCTACCTTGTTCGCGGAATTTAAATCGTTTTCAGGCCGCTCAATTTCTTTTTTACAAGAGATAAAAATTGTAATCGCAGCTATTGCGATTATGTTTCTGAAGATGGTGGTTGTCTTTTTCATAATAAATGAGTTTAAATTGTAAGAAAATATTTGTTTAAAAATTTTTGTCAGTTTCAAATTGTTATTCTTAATCCCGGTTATCTGACTCTGACATTTACAGTGTAAAGTTCTTTAGGTAAAGAGCTGTTTCCTAATTGAGTTGATCTAAGATTATAGTTATGTTTTGCAGATTTAACTAAAGTGGCCTAATCTTCTATAACCATTTGCAATTCCTGCAAAAAATGTATTTAATAATTACATTTAGGTATCAATTCATCTGCCCATGAATGCTGTAGAACTTCAAATAGCGTTTTTAAAAGAAATAAAAAATCAACTTCCGCAGCATCTTGCATTGGTTGATGCATTAGCTGAGCAACTGAACATAAGCAACGACAGCGCTTACAGGCGTATAAGAGGAGAGAAACATTTTACTTTTGATGAGATACAAATTCTTGCGGCAAATTTTAAAATTTCAGTAGATAGCTTTTTGCATTTGCAAAATGATGCAGTAGTTTTTTGGGGGGAGAATATTGACAGGCGGGTTTTTGATTTTGAAAATTACCTGCAGGGCATAGTGGGGCAGCTTGAGTACTTTACATCTGCCAGGGAAAAACAGATGTTTTATCTTAATAAAGATATTCCCATCTTTCATCACTTTATGTTTCCTGAACTGGCAGCTTTTAAATGCTATTTCTGGAGCCGTTATAATCTTAACTATCCGCAGTATAATAAGGGCCAGTTTCTTATTGATGATTTTATTGATATTTTTACTAACACCGGAAAGAAGATATCTGATCTCTACCTTAAAATTCCTTCTACAGAAATATGGAATCTTGATTGCATTAATACTACCATCAGGCAAATAGATTACTACAGGGAAACGCATATTTTCAAATCGGAGCAGGATATTGAGACTGTTTATAAGTGTCTTGAAAAATTAATTGATCATATAGAATTACAGGTGGAGTATGGATATAAGTTTCCCTTTGGCATACCTGAACAGTACTCTAAGGTTAAATACCTTGTTTACATTAATGAATTTGTTTTGGGAGATAACACCCTTTTGGTAGAGTTAGATGGGAAGCAAATGGTTTTTATTAATCACAATGTGATAAATTATATGATGACAAATAACCAGGAATTTATTAATTACACTTTTGAAACGCTGAAAATAATGCTAAAGAAATCTACTCTTATAAGCGAGATAAGCGAAAAAGACCGCCAGCTATTCTTCAACACCTTGCGGGAAAGGATACATGAAAGAAAAAAATTATTATAGCAGGCAATAGTGAATGCTAAAGATGAAGAGAACATAGGCTGCCAAAGTGAATTATAAATGTTGTTTAAATCCTAGCTTTGTCAAACCCTTTTTAATATCAGATGCAGTTTTATATTTTGCCTTTCTGCTTGTTCCATCACGCCAACTGCAGTCACAACCTCCATCAAGTTTTTCACTTAGGTCTTTCATAGGACTTAAGTTCGTTTGACCGGCATTTATTAAGTTATCATAAATAAAAGTGTTATATAGGATCCCACCCACATCATAATGCACTTGATTCCAGGATACAATTATGATCAATTCTTTTTTATTGTCGTTGTCTGCATTCGCAAAAAAAACACTTTCAATTACAGGATTTCCACCTTCACTATCGAAAATGTCAATCGGAAATTTCTCATAAGAATTACTATCAGATTGAATAAATATTGTCCCAACAATGCGTAAGTAATCTTGCTGATCGGGATCGTTTTGCTTTGGCAGTTTATATGTTTCCTGGTAAAAAGCAATAATTACAGACGTTGAATTCCATTTGGTATCTATAACCTTATGAGTAAGTTCTGAACTATCAGGTTTTAGTCTCCCGGCAAATTGATCTGTTGTTTCTCCCTCAAGCCTTTTTATTTGTTGGGCATATAAAAGAGATGTTAAGAAAAGTGATGTCAATATTAATACGAAGAGTTTCAAATTGGTTGCTATAACGGCCGTGTATTTTGATGTGGCGCTGGATTTATTCGTCAGTCCATAACCGCAGCTGAAAAATAATTTACAGCCCAGGTTTAGTACAAAAGCCGATAGATATTCTTCAGCCTGAACTACTGATAATAGTAATATAAGTACCGATTTAATTTCCGCCAACCACCGTATTGCAAATACAAATTGTTGTAAGCAATGTTTTTTCGCACTTAATAATTTAAAGTTTTATCATTACACTTCCTGAAATTATATCGTGAATTGCTCTACGTCTGGGATCACTATTAATTGTCAAAAATGAAATCCATCCCAAAATTACTTTTATTGGATATCGGACTATAGCTTGAAATAAGTTGATTCGTTTTGTTGTGTCAGAGTTTTTTCTTACTCTAATCCCCTTTATAAAATTCCCTAACGTAAAACCAAATGTCATGCAAAGTGGTTCATATATTATAAAAAGTCCGGTAAACATTATTATTCTAACCCAATCTGGTACATTGTCAAAGCTGTCAAGAATATTTGCAAAAACAAACATTAAAATTATTATCAGAATCGTGTCAATAAAAGTCGACTGAATTCTGTCAGTGAGTTGAGGATACTTATCTATCATAAGGTTGTTAGTTAGGGATTAGTGAAAATTAGAGTTATTTTTTTAAACGGGATTGTTTTGAATATTTGGGTCGACCCCAACATTGTTGTCAACAGCAGTTCGTCTAAATACTAACGTTGTTGTGTAAATATAAACCAATTAAGAGGCTTTAAAGAGTGGCTGCATTTTAATTTAGAAAATGATGATGTAAAAAATGAGTGGCTTATTTTGTAACGCTGTTTACTTTTCTAATATCAACTACCATTGGTGAGGAGCGTTTAATTGTCGCTTCCGTCTATTTTTCCTTGCCTGTTGCAGCAGATGAAAATATTTTCCGAATCAGTCAAAAAGTAGATGGGCCACTTTACTTTCCAGGTTCAAATAGATAATGGTAAGAACTGTCAGGTCAAATGCGGCATGTGCAATCATGGCCAGCCAGAGGTTGCGAGTGATCGAATAAATGCTTCCGAAAACAAGTCCCGTAATGGCCGCTTGTACCATGCCGTTCGTGCCTTGATCGTAAAGATGTCCTAGTGCAAACAAAGTGGATGTAAGAAACAAGATCAATAATGTTGCTCTAAGGCCGGTACCAAAAAGTTTCCCGAACCGCTCGAATAGGTATCCTCTAAACACAGTTTCCTCTGCGAATCCGGTCACCAGCATGGCCAACACAGCGGTTGGAAGGATAGCCGTATTGCCTGCAAGAAAATGATAAGTATGATTAATGGGATCGCCAAGAAGAGGCAGAATGATGGCCTTCATGAAGAACTTAAGTACCGTCCCAACCATAAGGCCAATCACCGCCGTGAGGCTCCAACTCTTTGGTCTTATATAACCGATCTGTCGCCAGGGTGTATGTGAGAAACGAGTCCACAGAAGGGCAAATATTGCACCAACAGGAAGAAGGATCATGCCCGGCAATACAATATTGCCGGAAAAAATAATCACTAAGATTGCAAAAATTCCAATCGGCCCAAATCCGCGGAGCTTAGCCGCTAAACTGTGATCGGATGTTTGATGAATTGAGCTCAAGTTGTGTATGTGACGTTTTAAAATTCTGACTAACTTTTTATTGCAACCATTATGAAGTAATTACAAATCCAATGTCTCCAGGTTTTAATTCAAATTTAGATATTGTTTTTTTGATCCTGGCCATATTGCCAAACCACTGTTTGTTGCATGCTCGGCAGCTCAAGGTTGCTGTGTCCCCCAAAGTTTAATTCCCTTATTACTTAGTGTGTCAGCATTAGGTAAGACTCCGTAGCCTCCAATTTTTCTTACCGAAATTTTGTTATGAATTTCATTTTTTAATTTTCTCGAAGTCTGTTCGATTTCACTCCAATTCCATTTGTCAACTCTGCCATTAAAGTGATTAGTGACTTTCCATTTTGATGCCCCCTTTTCACTAAAGTGTCCAATATGAGAATGATACAAAACATTATCTTTTTGTCCGCCAAAATAAAGTTGTATTAATCCCCAGCCGTTTGTGGAATAACGAAAAGTATGTCCATTGCAATGTTTCGGATTAAGGTCAACTTTCCTAAATAATATGTCGCCACCAAAACGGTTTGTCCAAAGTTGAAAAGTCACGGACGATTGTCCTCCATTTTCAAGGTCAAATTTTGATATTATTTTTTCAATGCTTTTGTATTCAGAAACTTCTTGTCCATAAGGCGAAGCAAGGTCAAATATTTTTAAGTCTGTCTCCTTAAATAGTGTCTGCAAGAAAACCCTTCTTTTTTTAAAACTCTCACCGATTTTTTCAGCAGGTCAGTCTGTTAAAAAGAAAATGAGTTGCTTTTATTGATTTAGCTCATTGATGCCCCTGATTTTTGG